>DOUV01000511.1:0-6688 GCA_003520455.1 Chloroflexota bacterium
CACCAATTCGCCAACAGTGTCAGAGAGGTACGCCATCAGTCTTCGGGCGTGAATGGAGTTGGAGTGCCACCTGCGTTGCCTGAGCAGCTGTTACGCTTCGAGCGCGGGCATCACCTTCTCACCACAACCCGTAGTCCCGCCACTTCTGATCCACGAGCGCCGTGATTTCGGGTGCCATCTCGATCTCCTCGGGCCAGGACTGCATCGGCCCCAGGTCGAGGCGCGGCCGCTTGCGCGTAGCGTCCAACCCCAGCTTGCCGCCGTAGTTCTTGGCGAGCGCCGCATGGTCGAGATCGTCAGCCGCACCCTCGACGATCACGACGTCGCGTTTGGGATCGTAGTTGGCCAGCACCTCGAAAGCGACCTCTGAGAGGTTGTGAACGTCCACATCTTCGTCCACGACGATAATAGTCTTGGCCAACATCATCAGGCCCAGCCCCCACAAGCCGTACATCACCTTGCGCGCCTGGCCAGGATAGCGCTTCCGGATCGAGACGATCACGAGATTGTGGAAGACACCCTCGGCCGGCATGTTGACGTCCACGATTTCATCGAGGAACAGCCGCATGAGGGGCAGGAAGAGCCGCTCGGTGGCCTTGCCCATCCAGTAGTCTTCCATCGGTGGCTTCCCCACGACGGTCGTTGGATAGATCGGGTCGCGCCGGTGGGTGATCGCCGAGATCGTCATGACCGGGTAGAAGTCGGCCAGCGAGTAGTAGCCGGTGTGATCGCCGAAGGGTCCCTCGAGCCGCTGCTCGTTAGGATCGAGCCAGCCCTCGATGATGATCTCGGCCTCGGCCGGGACCTCCAGCGGCACCGTCTTGCACGGCACCAACTCGACCGGCTTGCCGCGCAAGAACCCGGCCAGCATCATCTCGTCAATGTCCGGCGGCAGCGGTGCCGAGCCGCTCCAGATTGTCGCCGGATCCCCGCCCAGGCTGAGCGCGACGGGGATCTTCTCCTTCTTGAGCACCTGCGCGACGCGTTGGTGCTCGGTACCACCTTTATGACGTTGCCAGTGGACGCCCAAGGTCTTATCGTCGAAGACTTGGGCGCGGTACGTGCCTACGTTGCGCCGGCCAGTGGCCGGGTCGCGGGTGATGAAGGTCGTCAGCGTCACGAAGCGGCCAGCATCCTGCGGCCAGCACTGCAGGATCGGGAACCGGCTGAGCGCGGCTCCGGCGCTGGTGTGCACGACCTCTTGACAGGCACCATCCTTGACAATCTTGGGTACCACCGTTCGGGCAACCTCAAGCACCTGCGTCCCCTTCTTCAGTTTATCGACCAGTCCTTTGGGCATCTCGAGCGCCAGCAGCTCACCAACCCGCGTCGAGAGGTCGTTGAGATCGTCCACGTTGAGCGCCAGTTCGATTCGGCGCTTCGAGCCGAGGGCGTTGATCAGCACCGGCATCTCGTAGCCGGGGACGTTCTCGAAGAGGAGGGCCTTGTTGCGCTCGGGCCCCGCCTTGCTGACACGATCAGTAATCTCCGTAATCTCCAGGATCGGCGAGACCGGCGCCTTGACTCGCGCCAGCTCACCGTGCTTCTCGAGGGCCTGAATGAAATCGCGCAGGCCGTCGTCGTAGGCCATAGACTCGGATCCTTTTTCCGCCATCGTCGGTTCGAGACGGTGAATCTTAACACAAGCACAGTTCAGGGCGCCACTGTCGCGCCGCCCCCTCGTGGGAGACTCCGACACCAACAGTCCATTCTATATGGAGCCCACGCCTGCAGACCAACCATCCGCTCCATCGCGCGCCGGTCTCGCCCGAGATGATCATGAGCACAAAAACCGCGCCCGGTGGAGTTGCCACCGGGCGCGGTCGGCTTCACTTGAGCAAGAAGAAACTGCGAGGCTCCCTGGCCTCACGAGCCATTCTCCTACGAGGGCGACTCGCAATCGCTCGCGAAGATCGGCTCCTCGTCGGGGGTCCACCAGACGGTCGGGCAGAAGAGGGCGAACTCGGCGCTGACCCCGACCGGGCCGCGGGGACCGGGGACGCTGGCAGTCGCCAGGACGCGCGCCACCTGTCCGTGCTCCCGTACCGCCACCCGCAGATCGGTGTAGTCCCCATAGTCGCGGGCGAGTACTCGCGCCGCCTCAGCCTCCGCCACCTGCTCGCAGGGGGAACTGCCCAGCCGGCCGCGGTACTTATCGGGGAGCAGGCGGCGGTGCACCAGATGCTCCGACACCAGGCGCGGCGCATCGTCCGGACGCAGGTTGCCGTACCAGACGCCCTCGGGATAGATGATGCTGACCGCCGCGAAGCGGTGGCCGCCGAGGTGGCTCGACCGGTGCAGGTGGGCGGGCACACGCTGCTCCATCAGCTCGCGCTCGAGCGCGGCATAGAACCGCGGCCCCCAGGTACCACAGCGGAGGTCGCGGTTGGCGTGGTGGCAGACAAAGACGTGATCGCCGGCGGGCAAGGGGGTCGCCACGATGGGCAGGTCGCCGCCACCCTGCAAGGCGTCCGCCAGCGCCCCCACCTTCTCGACCGTGAGCGCCGGCAGCACCAGCATGTCGGGGAGCAGGAAGACGTCGAAGCCTTCCCAGCCCGTGCTCGGCGCGTCGCAGGCCGTAAGTTTGACCTGCTTGTGGAGGCGACGAACCCGGAGCGCCGCGTGGAGGGCACCGAAAAGCCCCTCCATCTCCTCCACGCGGGCGGCCCACAGTTCCGGCGGCCCACCTGTGCAGACCGCCAGGTGCCGCTCGTAGCGCTTGACCGAGCCCGCCAGCGGCTCGCCGTCCTCTTCAACGGGTAGCGAAGTGGTTGCTTGATCGTCCATGGTTCTCATTGTAGCGTGCCGGCCGGGTTTCGTCCACGACCGGGAGATTGGCCTTGCCACCCTCGCTTCGCTCGCTGCCTGAGGGCTCAGGCAAATCGTGGGCTCCTGGCGACGATACCCGTTGCGTCTACGCTACAAGTATCTAATTGAATCGGCGAGAAGCTGGTCCGGCTTCACCAAACGGGAGAAAAGCGAGCGCGTGATCGGCCGCGGCCTCCATCACCCATCACTCCCCCGTGGGGCAGCCAGGTTTCCCTGGATCGCTGCGGGTTGCCCTCCTCATCTCAGATAATTGCTCTCACAAAACGAAGCCGGAGGTCTGCGCCGCAGTCGTTGTGTTGTTGGTTAGTGACGGGTATACTAGCCCAGGTTGGAGCCTACGGCGACGCTAGCGACCTCAATTGGTCACGTTTCAAAACGCTTCGTAGCCTTTGATGCAGGTGGAGTGTACCCTGGATTGCAAGCCACCTCCTGCGGCTGGCGCAGGATGCCGTACTGGTGGATTTGGAGCAGGCCATCGCCTGTAGATTACCAGAGGTCTGTGCGATGATTGAAAAAGAGTTTGATATTCCCTTTGTGGCTGGAATAGCCTTGCGCGAGAAGCAAATTCAACAAAACTACCGGCCAATTATTGCCATCCACAAGTGGTTTGCTCGACGCCCGGGCAGTCTATTTCGCTCGTTGCTCTTAGCGGAGTTTGGTCAGGGTCCACTTCGAGAGAGATATTTCAGAGCAAATATCCTAAAAGGTATTCGAGTCGCCGATCCCTTTATGGGTGGAGGCACCCCGTTGTTCGAAGCAAATCGCCTGGGATGTGATGTTACAGGTTATGATATTAACCCGATGGCGTATTGGATTGTTCGCCAAGAAATCGAGTATCTCGATCTCAAAAAATACCGAGAAGCTGCGAGCGACCTGCTGGACGCTCTCGAAAATGAGATTGGTCATCTCTACCGAACAGTATGCCTACATTGTGGCTCACAGGATGCCTTTGTGAAGTACTTTCTCTGGGTAAAAGTAGCGGAATGCCAACTCTGTGGTGCCGACATCGATCTATTCCCAGGATATCTTCTTGCAGAGGACCAGCGCCATCCCAAGAATGTATTTGTCTGTCGCAACTGCGGTGAGTTGACAGAGACATACAGCCGCAAGAATCCAGGACTATGCAAAGCATGTGGCAAAGACCTTTCCAGATCAGGGCCTGCCAAACGCAACCACTGTTCGTGCCGACAATGTGGTAGTATTAACAGATATCCAGATCCGAAGGCCGGCCCACCCAAACATCGCATGTTTGCTCTTGAATACTACTGTCCAAAATGTAAATCACAACATCAAGGCCGTTTCTTCAAAAGACCAGATAATGATGATTTGGCTAAATATGCTATTGCTGAAGCAATGCTGACGCAAATGGAACAGCAATTCATTCCTGACGATAAAATTCCTGGTGGCGATGAAACCAATCGTCTTCATCGATGGGGTTATCACCGTTATCGAGAGATGTTTAACGCTCGACAACTCATTGGCTTGGAGTTGAGCTGCCAGATGATTGCACATCTAGCCAACGAACGAGTCAGAAATGCGCTTGCAACCAACTTGTCCGATCTGTTGCGATATCAAAACATGCTCTGCCGTTATGATACCAAGGCACTCAAGTCTCTGGATATTTTTTCCGTCCACGGCTTCCCCGTTGGTCTCGTTCAATGTGAGTCAAACCTACTCGGTATAAGGAGTCAAAGGCGAAGCTTGAATGTAGGGAGTGGTGGTTGGTCTAACATCATTGAAAAATATGCGAAGGCCAAGGCTTATTGTGATGCACCCTTCGAGGTAAAGTATAGTGGCAAGCGGAAGGTTCAGATCGTAATTCCTGCGGAATGGATAGGTGATCAGCGAAACGGTGAAGGTATTATTGAACGCCGCAACGTACAGCTGTACTGTGCAAGCGCCACGTCTGCGGAATTTCCGTCCGCTTCACTCGATGCAGTCGTGACCGATCCGCCGTACTTCGGAAATGTTCAATACGCCGAGTTGATGGATTTTTGTTACGTGTGGCTGCGTCGCTTAGTCGGCGGAACCGATGACGCTTTCCACTCTCGATCAACTCGAAACGCCGATGAACTGACAGGTAACATTACGATGGATCGGGATCTGGACCATTTTACCGAAGGGCTCTCAGAAGTATTCTCCCGGATGGCGAATGCCTTGAAACCAGGAGCCCCCTTAGCCTTTACCTACCATCACAACACATTGGAAGCCTACCACCCTATTGCAGTTGCCATTCTTGATGCTGGCTTGACCTGCTCCGCCTCATTGCCCTGCCCTGCGGAAATGGGTGCCTCGATTCATATTAATGGGACAGCCTCGTCTATTATAGATACGATTTTCGTCTGCCGCTCGACGGGGAAGGTGCCTCGCGGGTGGATTGCAGAACGCCCAGAGGAGGTGGCCGAACTCGTCTGCAACGACTTGGATCAGCTTCGTCGCGGGAATGTAACACCAACACAGGGTGACATTCGCTGCATCGCCTTTGGGCATTTGACTAGACTCGCGATTTGGCAGCTCAGACAATCGTGGGATCGAGCAATGCCTGTTGAGGAAAAGTTGTTCATAATTTCTAGCCACATGGAAAAGTCCGGTGGGTTCGCCGCTGTCGCGCAATTTCTTGGCGACGATTTCGTTTCTGCGTCAAAGGTTCAGCATGCCACAACCCGGGAGGAAAGAGCTTTCTATGGAACATCAGAGGATTACATTTCCTTTTGAGGTGTCCTTTGAAGAAATCATGGAAAACTCTGACGACTATATATCGGCCGTCTTCTCCTGCCTCGAATCAGAGTTTCTCGTCCTCCCAAAAGGTGATGGATTCATCGAATATCAGGCTTTCGAAACCGGTTACGAAGTTTTGAAACGAGCAACAACAGGCTTCAACAATCTGGCACCGGACGTCGTCTACCGTGCGGCAGTTGAAATCCCAATTACTATCATCGTTCTGCGGGCGATACTCGGCTTCACCCCTCCTGAGTGGGCTTATGTGGCGACGCAACGAACCGGAATTGAGATTAGTCAGGGCTTCGCTCGCACGTTAGATCGTAAGATTCGGATGAATCCTCTCAAGCGTCTAAAGATTAGCGAGAGGACAGAGAAGAGGATGAAAGCACTTATCGACGCAGCCTGTGAACTTCTGGTCGATGGTCCACCTGACGTTGAACCCGGCCGAATTCATCGCCTTGATAAGGCTGATACCAAAGCGGGTTCTGATTCTATCCAAACGATGGCAAGCCTCGGAGTTCCCTACGCCGTCCTCCTCTATGAACGGTTCCTCGGGCGTCCTTTTGCAGGGCATAGGGATTCAGTTTCGGAATTAGTCGGTGGCAGTCTTGAGTCTGCAATAGAAGATGTACTCAGTAGATCTGGAATTAGTTATCGGAAAACCAAGCGTGCGGAACGAATCCCGGGTTTCGATCAAGCCCCTGATTTCGTCATTCCGAGCGAGTTCAACCCGCGAGTGGTTATAGAAGCAAAGATCACTGAAGACGATGGCACCGCCCGTGATAAGGTGACTCGTGTGCAACATCTAGCTGCATTGAGTACCGCCGGACAGCCTCCCAATCAGCCAAAATTCGAAGTCGTTGCCTGTATCGCTGGACGTGGTTTCGGTGTTCGCCGAGAAGATATGAGAAAGTTAATTTACGCCACAAGAGGCAAGGTCTTCACCCTCAAAACCTTGGAGATGCTTATCGAACACACTCGGCTGAAAGAATTCACGTCACGGTAACGTTCCATATCCAAACCATTCTCAAAGTGAGCCACCATGGACTTCACCTATCCACCCCATGTGATCGAACTCACCCGACGTACGCGCGAATTCATTGAGCGCGAGGTTTACCCGCTCGAATCGCAGATCAAC
>DOUV01000511.1:6703-6873 GCA_003520455.1 Chloroflexota bacterium
CGGGTTGGCTGCCGTTCGCCAGAAAGCGCGCGAGGCCGGGATCTATTTGCTCGCATCCACGCGATCCCACTCACGCCCGATCTGGATTTCCTGGCCCGCCCGGCCGAGGGGCAGAGCCCGGCCGATGTGGCCTTGAGCGTCATCCGTGATGCGATGGAGCACCTGGCCCA
>DOUV01000511.1:6956-7140 GCA_003520455.1 Chloroflexota bacterium
CTCCAGTGGCCCACTGACCCTGATCCACGGCGACTTTCGGGTCGGCAACCTCCTGGTCACACCCGACCGGCTGACCGGCGTGCTCGACTGGGAGTTCACCCACGTCGGAGACCCGCTCGAAGACCTCGCCTGGCCGCTCGTGCGCGACTGGCACTTCGGCAACGATGCCCTCCGGGTCGGCGGC
>DOUV01000509.1 GCA_003520455.1 Chloroflexota bacterium
AACAAAATTGGCGAAGGTATTGTCACGTGCAGTATCTGATGAGTCAGACCAAGTATGGCATTCAGATTCAGGTCTTGCTGACGGGACTGGCTTGCAACCAGACGCAGTTCATCCAACCGTGGCTACAATCCGCCGCTGAACAGTTCACACCGCGACTCAAGGCCGACTTGAGCAGTCCGAAAACGATGGTTCGCATCAGGGCCAACTCGACAGCTTGTGTGCAACGCACTGCGACCAACATCGTGTTGGTATTCGCGTCAACCAGCGCCATGCCCGATTGCAAGTTGTGTTTGCATGGACTGCCATTCCATCAGCTGAATCTACGGTTGTTTCAACCGTTGCCGAATCCGGAGGTAAAACCTTGATTTGGTCTCTGGTTGCGCAACCGTTGGGCTAGGCCTTCAATACGACTAACCCCAACAGAGACATGACCAGCCCGGTGATGAAGAAGACCACCTCGGTTCCAGTCCAGCGGGATGGCTGATTGAGAATCGCAACCTCAACCACGATGAAGCCCATAAGGAGGACACCCGCGAGGAGAGATACAGCTCCACCTGCACTGGGGCTCTCGTAAGTCGCAAAGGTTGCGATAGCTGTACTGCCACCCACTATAACTGCCAGGATCAGACCCGGAACCACATAGCTTTGGAACGGCGTTCCATGCAGCCATTCGGGCGGAACCCTATCGCTGGATTCGAGTCCGGCGAAGAGGGCGATGCCGCCACCGATCGCTGCGAGTGCAACGAAGAGATCCACAATAAATAGCGACCCGCGAAGGACCGTTATCATGGATATTCAGCTCCTCGGGTTGGACGCATACCTACGAATGCTTACCAGCCGATCTGTCCGGATCTCGATTTCCAGCCGAGCGCTGCGGATAGCCGACTGCAACGCAGCAATGCGGCTAACGGTCAAGTTCAGCGGCCCTAAGCGGACCTGTGTCGTTGCGGCAATGCTAAAAAGATCGCCCCGCTTAGGGTCCGCTGGAACGCGTTGTTAGAACGCCCGAACCCCTCGCGCGGAGCACAAGTGCGACGTCTGCCTGCAGCACACGACGACCTCGACTGCGGAGCGAATCCAGCAATTCCCTCGCCTCCTGCAACGTCGCGAAAGGCAACGAGCACGACGGACGACTCGGCGATTGCTTTCAAAGCAACGACGGCCAAGGTAAGCAGGAAGCCCGCTTCAGCAAAGACGCTGCATTATCGACGGGCGGATTAACGGCCAAGTTCAGCGGCGGCATGCGGGCCACAGAAGCCACGCCCGGGACTGAAAACGTCGCCCCGCATGACGTCCGCTGGAACGCGTTGTTATACGCCTTCTTGGCGCTTCGAGAATTACAGTCACTTCTGCGACAGTGGTTACATTGTCGCTGCCACGAGAGTGATTACTCCAGTTCCAAGCCACGCCCGAGCTGCTCGGCGAGCCCGATGAGAAGTCCTTCGGGGCCGCGGATGTAGCAGAGCCGATACGCGTCCTCGTACTGGACCACTTCGCCGACGAGCTGCGCGCCGCGCTTTCGGAGCTTGGCGAGCGTCTCGTCGATGTCGTCCACGGTGAACATGACGCGTAGGTATCCGAGAGCGTTCACCGGGGCATTCCGGTGATCGGCGACTGTAGGCGGGGCGAGAAATCGCGAGATCTCGAGCCGGCTGTGGCCGTCGGGGGTGGCCATCATGGCGATCTCGACGCGCTGGGAGCCTAGTCCGGTGACGCGCCCGGCCCATTCTCCTTCGACCGTGGCTCGCCCTTCAAGCTTCAGGCCAAGCTCGGCGAAAAAGGAGATGGCCTCATCGAGGGATTCCACCACGATACCGACGTTGTCCATTCGCTTAAGCGCCATACTTTCCTTCCTATGGTTGATTGGTGATGCCCGTACTTGACGCACCTGGCGCCTAACTCGTTATTAGGCGGAATCTTTCGGTCTGATCACCCCGTCTAAGGAGATGAGACGGAATCCAGTCCGCCGAATCCGCTTGTATGGATGATTCGGCCGATGGGATTCTGCCGAATCCGGCCTATTGGGAGACGAGACGGAATCACAGCACCTCAAGATTCCCAGGAACTGTTGACGGGCTGGGGGTTGCTCCATATACTCGTACTGCCGATCGAGTATACGTCTGCACGACCGAAAACTCAATCCCCCGCCGGGCGGTACGTATGAAAAGTCGGCATCCGAAGAACCTTCTTGATCAAGTTCGAGAAACCATCCGCTTGAAGCACTATTCGATCCGTACCGAAGAGAGTTACGGTGCCTGGATTCGCCGCTTCATCCGCTTGCACGACAAGCGCCACCCGCGCGAGATGGGGGGCCCGGAGAGTGAAGCCTTCCTCAGCCACCTGGCTGGAGACCAACAGGTTGCCGCCTCCCCCAGAATCAGGCGCTTAGTGCGCTTCTCTTGCTCGACCGCGAGGTGCTTCGCCAGAAGTTGGATGTCCCCATCAACGCTATTCGGGCGCAGAGACCCAGGCGTCTGCCTGTCGTGCTGACACGCGACGAGGTGCTGGCCGTTCTCGGCCGTCTTTCGGGCGTCCATGAATTGGTGGCGACGGTTCTCTACGGCAGGGGACTGCGCCTCAAGGAATGCGTGCGGCTCCGCGTGAAAGACCTCGACGTCGCTCAGCGCCAGGTCGTGGTCGGCGATGGCAAGGGGATGAAGGCTCGAATCACGATGCTCCCGGAGAGGCTGATCTTGCCCCGGCAAGATCAACGGGCGGATGCCAAACGGCTCCACACCGCCGACCTGGCACGTGGCTACGGGGCGGTCTACCTTCCTTGCGCGCTCGACCGCCAGGATCCGAATGCTGAGCGTGAATGGCATTGGCCATGGGTCTTTGCGTCAGATCGTCTCTCTGCCGAGCCGCGCAGCGGAATCGTCCGCCGCCACCATATCAACGAGCGCGGTATCCAAAAGGCCGTCCGTGCAGGGGCGCAGCGGGCCGGGATCCGCAAGCCGGTGCGCTGCCACACCTTCCGCCATAGCTTGGCCCCCCCCCTGCTCGAGAACGGTTACGACA
>DOUV01000507.1:0-2282 GCA_003520455.1 Chloroflexota bacterium
CCCGCGCCGACCGCGCCCCCAAGGGTCAGCGCGGCCAGGCGGTGGCGGTCGCGGAAAATCCGGCGCCGGGCGCGCCACCACCACGTCAGGAAGCGATCGAGGAGTGGGAGATCTTCGTTGGCCTTTGCGATCTCCGAATCGGCGTCACCCAGGGTGCCGCGAAGTTCGGCGCGCCGTGACCGCCGGCGCCAACCCTTCTCGGCCGAGCGCAGGGCCCAATCCAGCCGGGTGGGTGCCTGGTAGGGGTCCCAGGCTGCCGACGCCAGGGCGGCGGTCTGTCGCGTGACCGGGTCGGGGTCGCTCGCCGCCGACCAGGCGACTGGCCCAAAGGGTGCGTTCTTCTGTGGGGGCTGGTCGGTGGAGAGGTCCAACAGCGAGGCGGCGTAACTCAGGTTCGAGCGGCTGGCGTACTTGGGAAGGTCGGAGGCATCGGGCTCTTCCAGTTGCCGGATCAGTGCCCGCGCCTCATCCGTGCGCAACCAGGGTAGCCAGGGGGCAGCCGGCTCGTCACGCGCCACGGCACAGCGCAGCAGCAGCAGCGCCTGGACCGGCCGAGGCGCCAGGTGGTCGCCGAACTCGCACAGGTAGCGCAACTGCCCGCGCGTCGCGAGGGCCTCGCGGGCCAGCCAGCCCGACCAGACGCGTTCTAACTCGTCCTCGACCTGATAGCGCCGTTCGAGCTCCGGCCCGGCCAGGCGGCGGATCTCCTGGGCGACACCGTCGCTTGCAAAACCGTACTCGCGATGGCTGTTGACGGCGCGGGGCACCAGCAACTCGGCCTCAACGAGATCCTCAAGAACGTCGAGGACCTTCTCGCGACTCCTCCCGTTGCCGTTGACGACCAACTTCTCCGGCGGCACCCACGGGCCAACCCCGGGAGAAGCCATGGTGACCAGGACCTGCCTGGCCAACACTCGTTGCGGCTCCGGCTGGCTCTGCAGTGTGTCTTCCAGATAGCGCGCCATGATGCCGGCGGCACCCTTCGCCTCATTGTAGAGTCTGGCATCGATGTGCGGGGGCCGGCGCTCGCGGGCTTCCTGGTAGAGCCAGTGGCAGACGATCTGCAGCTGCGGCGGTTGGATGCCCGGCAGTGAGGGCGTGAGCTCATCCAGGTCCGGTACCAACTGCTCCGTGACCAGGCCGCCGACGAAGCTGACGGGAAAGTCCAGCTCCGTGAGGGGGCCCTCGATGGCAAGCTGCGCCTGCGCCCGGCTGAGCGGGGTGAGTTGGATGGGAGACTGCAACAAGTCGGGCAGCTCGGCGCGCCAGGGGCCGAGTTGCCCCAGGACGTCCTCCCGGATAGAGATGATCAGGCGCAGAAAGTCCGGCGACACCGCCTGCCACGCCTCAGCGAGGCCACCGATCAGCGCCCCGCGCTGTTCGTCGCTGACCGATGGCTTCAACAGGCGCTCGAACTGGTCGAAGACCAGGACGAGGCTGCCCTGCGTTGCCTCGACCACCGCGCGGACGAGGACGGGAAACGTCGGCTCGTCCGGGAGAGTGATGGGAAGCTGCTCGGCGCTGGCCGCCAGCGCGGCGCGGATGGTCTTCACCGGCTCGTGGTAGTCGTGAATATGGACCACCAACGCGCCCGAGTCGATCAGAGCAGGGATGACGCCGGCGGCAAGGAGTGAGGTCTTGCCCACCCCGGCCAGGCCGTAGACGACGACCAGCCGCTGCTCGCCGACCTGGCGGACCACTTGCTTGATCTCAGTGTCGCGCGCTTTGAAGAGCAGCCGGTCTTGGGCCGAGTAGGAGGCGAGAAACTTGTAGGGCGGCGTGCCTTCTGCGAGGAAGCGGCGCCAGCTTGCGATGCGCCCCGTATCACTGAGGGCGTAGACCTGCACCTCAAAGATATCGCCGCCGTAGACATCGCCGTGGATCGCCCCGGTCTGCACGCCGATCACGCGGCCCAGGTTCTGCTCGACCTCCTGGCGAATCTCCACGCGGGTCTGGCGCTCGAGTGAGCGGCCGCAGTTCGGACAGAAGCGTGCGCCCTCGGGCAGCTGATCGAACCCGCATTTTGGGCAGTTCATCTCACCTCAACTTCGCGGTGGCGCACGACGGGGAGCTAGTCGACCACCTGCTCGCTCTCTGGCCGGTGTTGGGTGGGGAGACGCCTCGCTGGACGTCTCTCCACCCCCGCGCGTTTCAGGTGCAGTCCCGAGACGGCTCGCACTACTAGAATAAACGTCCCGGCGAACGATTCCTTACATAACAGGACTTACGCGGTAGGTTGAGCCGCGAAAGAGATATCGGTTTGGAGTGCGCGCTTCAGCGCG
>DOUV01000507.1:2309-5001 GCA_003520455.1 Chloroflexota bacterium
CTTCAGCGCGCTGAAGCGCGCACTCCAAGCCAAATCCGGCTTCTACGGATCACGAACGTTGGGTCGGCCTGGGAGTATTGCGTAACTCCTGTTACATAACAGATACCACACAGTCTATCGAGTCTCGCGTTTGATGCAAGCCGCAGGACTGACAGTGCCGGCCAATTCAGCGAGGGTTGGATCAGAGCGTCGCTGGAGGCAGTCCACCCGCCTGCAGGCTCAAAGAGGCGTCAGGCAGAAGCCACGGGTCTGAGAATGGGAACCCGCCGGGACGTTCAGACTTTCGTAATGAACCGGTAACACGCCGGTAAGCAAGGCACGCCAGAGTGATGAGCACTCCTGGAGGCGACCAGGAGCCGGTCCATGGGAGCGATGCTCCCATTCTATCTGGAGGTCCGATATGTATCGAGTCAAAAATGGCAATTTCATCCAGATCATGCTCGCTCTGGCGCTGCTGCTGTCGGCGCTCGTGGGGGGAGGCACGGTTGAGGCCGCGGGGAGCGCCGGCGCCGTCTACGTGTTGACCAACGCGGCCACAGGCAACAGCGTGATCGTCTTCGACCGCGCCGCCGATGGGACGTTGGAGGCAGTGGGCAGCGTCCCGACCGGTGGGTTGGGCAGTGGAAGCGGTCTCGGATCGCAGGGGGCTCTGGTTCTGAGCGAGGACAACCAGTGGCTATTTGCGGTCAACGCCGGCAGTCACGAAATCTCGATCGTCGCCGTCGAGCCCGGCGGCCTCGCGCTGGTCGATACGGTTGCGTCCGGGGGCGAGCGGCCGATCAGTCTGACCGTCCACAAGAACCTGCTGTACGTGCTCAACGCCGGCGGTGCCGGTAATGTCACCGGCTTCACCGTTGGCGCGCATGGCGAGCTATCACCGCTCGCCGGGTCAACCCGACCACTGAGTGGGAGCGGGGTCGGCCCCGCGCAGGTGTCGTTCAGCCCCGACGGGAGCGTTCTGGTCGTAACGGAAAAGGGCACGAATCTGATCGACACGTACACCATCGGCGCCGACGGGCTCGCGAGCGGGCCGACGACGCACGCCTCGGCCGGCAACACACCGTTCGGCTTCGCCTTTGGCAAGCACGACCAGTTGATCGTCTCCGAGGCCTCCAGTGGGGCGCTCTCGTCGTACCATGTTGCGGGCGGAGACCTCCAGGTCGTTAGCGCCTCGGCGGGTACCAACCAGACCGCGGCGTGCTGGGTCGTCATCACCCAAAACGGCAAGTACGCCTACACAACCAACGCCGGCAGCGGCTCAATCTCCGGATACCGTGTTGATCAGGATGGCACCCTCAATCTGCTCGACGCCGATGGTCGCACCGGGGTCACCGGCGATGGCAGCAGCCCGATCGATATGGCCCTGAGTAACAACAGCCAGTATCTGTACGTGCTGAACAGTGGCCTGCACACCATCAGTGCGTTCCAGGTCGAGGCCGACGGCAGTCTCACGCTGCTTCCAGGCACCGGGCTCCCCGCGGGGGTTGTTGGGCTTGCCGCGCACTGACGCGCTCGTTGTGGGATTGCTCTCCTGATCTGCGCGTTGTCTTCTCATACCGTGATGCGTGATGCCCGCGGGTAATCACGCATCACGGATCGGGCCGCTGGTCAGTGCAGAGCCCTCCCCGTACTGCATTGCCGCGGTCTGTGATCAGCGGTCCAACTGACCGGCCACCAGCGCCGAGTTCCCCCGAGTACCCCAACAAGTCTGCCCGAACTCAGTCCTTAACGGACTCTCAGTTGCCCCCTGCCTCCGCGGCCTCCAGGCGCGCCTGAAGCTTCGCGTACACCCGCTCGGCCACCGGACGCGCCGGGGTCTCCGACCAGCCGCTCCACGGCTGGTCCAGCAACCTCTCGAGATCGGCCAGAGCGGCTCGGTAGACCGCGGCCCGCTGTTCGGGAGGCACGATCTGAGGGCTTTCCGTGTCCGCGATCGCCTGATCGTAGCTCGCCTCGGCGTCGCTGGCGCCATCCCTCGTCAAAGAATCGGGAAAATCGGTGGGGAGCACTAACCCGAGGCTGATGAGGCCGTGGAGGTAGGAGTAGTCCGGACGCAGGTCCGGGGCGTCCCAGTCCGCGATTCCTGGCGAGCGCGGCCGTACGAGAGCCAGCTCGCTGCGCGCGAGCACGAAGTTGTTTTCGCGAGCCGCGGCCTGCGCGAGTTGCATGTGCGTGGCGTTGGCGAGCATGAAGCGCGCCCATGACAACCAGATGCCCACGTAGCGGGAGCGCCGCCCATCGTTTCGGTCGAGGGGGACGCCACTCGCAAAGTCGTCGTAGGCGCGGCTGTAGTAGGGCGCGATTTCAGCCCACGAGTGGACGGCGTAGTTCTTTTTCTGCCAGTTCAGCGCGAGCGACATGCTCAGCCGGCCTCGCCAGTAACGGTAGCCGACCTGGTCGGACGGATCGAGGCCGATGCGCTCGGCCTCGATCAGGGCTTGGTCCATGTCGGCGATTGCTGCCTGCATGCGGGCATCGAAATCGACGTTGGTAAACCTTTCCCCGCGCGGACTCCGGCGCAAATTGAAGTACATCAGCGATCGAAGCGCGTAGATGCGGCTCAGGTCGCCCTGGCCGAGGCCGATGACGCGGGTGTAGAGTTCGAGAGCGTCGTTGATCGTCGCGGTGTATTCGGCGAAGGAGCCGGGCGACTGATAGCGCGTGCTGCTGAGCCAGGCAGCCAGCCCCTGGA
>DOUV01000068.1 GCA_003520455.1 Chloroflexota bacterium
CAAAGAGGGCATCCTCCGTTCCGGCCAGGAGCAGGTCTCGCTGCTGCGGCTCGAGGGCCAGCGCGTTGATCCGGCGACTTCCCGTGCCGGCGCGCAGCGGCAACCACTGTCCGCCCCCGTTCCGACTGATCCAGACGCTCAACTGATCCGTCCCGACGTAGACCGTGTTGCCGTCGCGCGGATCAGTCAGCAGACGCCGCACGGCGGCATCGGCGAGTTGAAACCCGGTTGGCTGCCAGGCAAGACCGCCGTTGTAGGTCACGTAGACGCCTGCGCTGGTGCCGAGGTAAACATGCGAGGGAACCAGCGGATCCACCGCGATGGCTCGGGCCGTCAGATTGCCCAGCCCCGCATTGGCTCGCTCCCACGTGTTGCCGCCGTCTCCACTCCGAAAAAACTCGCCCCCAACGCCGCCGAGGTAGAACGTGTTCGGAGCACTCGGTGCCACCGCCAGGCTCGCGACCTCGGTCTCACTCGGCCAATGAGGCAGGGTCCGCCACGTCCTCCCACCGTCGTTGCTCCGGATGATTGAATTCACCGTCGCTACATAGAGCTGGTGGTTTCCAACCATCACGAGCGCGCGGGCATGGCTCGGCAACCCCTCTAATATGGGCTGCCAGGTTTGACCACTGTTGGACGTGGCGTAGACTGCTCCGCCAGTCTGGTTACGCAGCGCCACGAAGGCGCGCCGGCTATCGGAGGGGTCAACCACAAGCCGGTGGGGCGAGACTCGCCCCAGAACGCCACGCGGCAGTCCCTCGGTGACCAGCGCCCAGGGACCATCGCCGACGCGCCGGGCGATGCCCTGGTTGCGGACCGCGACGTAAGTGATGGTTGCAGCACCGTCACCCGTCGGACCGAGCGCAATATCCTCGATTGCCCCCTCACTCAAACCGGTCCGCTCCCAAGCCGGCTCCAGCGCCCGGCTGGCCATCACCGTCGGCAGGGCCAGAAACGGCAGTAGAAAGAGCAACGAAACCACCAAGAGTTGCCAGAGTCGACCGCGCCGCTCGTCCCCCATCTCGTTACCGCCGTATCGGCGTCGGTTTCGGAGTCGGCTTGTCGTCATCGTCTCGGTCCGGTGGCGGAGGAGGCGTCTCCGTTGGTTCGGGCGTGGGGGTGACCGTCGGCGTCTTGGTCGGTGTTGGCGTCGCCGTCGCGGGCGGGCGAGTCGGCGTGATGGTCGGCGTACGCGTCGGCGTCGGCGTAAGCGTCGGCGTGCTGGTGGGCGTTGGTGTCGGCGTCGGGGTGGCAAGCTGCAGCATGGCGCGCGCGGCCCCTGCTTCCGCCTCGCTCTTATCGCCTACAGGCAGACCCAGAGCCGCCTTATACTGTTGGAGTGCAGCCCTATAGTTGCCATTGTTGTACAGTTGGTCGCCATAGGCCAGGTAGGCACGGTATACGAGGAGCAGCAGCTTCCCGTTTGCATAATTGCTCTGCTCCGTCAGGAGCGGGCGGGCAGTAGAGATCGTCAGGGCATAATCCGGCGGATCAGACTCGAAGGCTGTGTAAGCGTCCAGGTAGATCGAGGCCTTGCGCCGTTCCTCTTGCGCTCGAGGGTCGGTCGAATGAATAGCCAGAGCGCTGCCAAAGAGCCCAACTGCCTCTTCAACAACCTCGCGCCGGTCATCGGGGCCATTGATGAGCGCTATTCCCTCGTTGAGGCGGGCGAGGAAAAGGTACTCGCGGAGTAACGGGAACTGGTAGTTGGCATCGAGCTTACGGACCTGGTCGAAGCGCTGGAGAGCATTTGCCCAGTCATCCTGATCGTAAAAGCTCAGACCCTCCTGGTAGAGTCTGGCGAGCTCTTGCTGCTGCCGGACCTTGTCCAGATTTGCCTTCGCATCAGGGTAATTCGGATCGATTTTGAGAATTTGCTCCAGCTTGGCTTCGGCGGCATCCCATTCCTCGGCTTTTATTGCGGCATCGGCCTCAGCCGAGAGTGTAAACAGTGTCTGCGCGTTCTGAGCACGCTGCAGGCAGTCGATGGCACGCCGATCATTTGGCGCCAGGTCGAGCATGTGGCCGCAGATTTCTATCGCCGCGGTGAAGTTACCCACCACTAGTTGAGCGTCGGCATTGTTCTTGAGGGTCGTAAGCTGACTCTCAAGCTGGGAATCCTTACGAATAACCGGCCCCCCGAGGACCGCCGCCGCCACCAGGAAAACAGCACTCAACCCAATCCAGAGCCATCTGCGCCGGACCGGGCCAGGCGCGGGTAACGGCGTCTCCGGGTTCAGCACCTCACCGTTCGACTCGTCCTCGTCAGCCGGCCCGGTCCCGTTCTCCGGGCTGATCCCCTCGAGTTGCATGAAGATCTCGAGCTCGGAGAGCAGTGCATCGATCCCGCGGCGATCGGGATCGAGCTCCTTGATGCGGCGGAACGCGCGAACCGCTTCGCGCCATTCACGTCGCCGGTAGTGGCGCATCCCGTCTTCGTACAACTGGTCGGTATTCATTTCGGTTGGAAGCGCCTCAAGGTGACTACTCATCACGCTCTCTTTGCTGGCAACGTGGGCTCAAAACGCCTTGCCGCGGACTCTCGTTTATTCAATCTACCGCCGCAGCGGTGGCCGGCCCGGTGTCGGAGGGCTGGGTTCGACGGTGGGCGCCACCGGTGGTGGCGGAGCCATCTGGCGTTGCTGCTCGCCTCCCGCGCAGAGCTCCGCGCTGCTGCACAACATCAGTGGCAGAAAGACCCGCGGCTTGAGACAGAACCGGCATGGCAGAGCGGATGGTTTGACGGTTACGTTGTCAACGTAGGTATAAGTGTTGAGATTTCCATCAACTCGGCTGGTCGTGGTGAACCGGATCACGATCGTGCTTCCCATGTAAGGCTTCAGATCGATCGGTGGGGCAGGCCGCTTCCACCCGAGATTCTGCGGCGACGGAATTTTATTTTCTGCGGCAGGATCGCAAATCACATCAGGATACGGGTTACCATCGTGGATCAACCGCTTCGATTCACCGCTCGGACCCACCACTACAGCATCAAACGAATCAACCTCAATTTGGCCATCGTCGCCTTTCGTGCTGATGGAGTCGCAGGTCCAGATATCGTAATCAAGGACGAGTTCCAGGCGAATCGACGGGTCCGGCAACTCCTCCGCTGAAGGGACCCGGATCATCTGCTGAATCGGAGCATCTCCCTTTGGGATTACCCCCTCAAGTTGAGGAAAGCTTGGATCCCCAAGCAGCGCCATCTGGCTCTTCGCACCGGTGGGTCCGTTGAACGTGACGGCAGAAACCTTTTGCCCGGCCACCATCCCCTCAGTGCTCCACCCCTTGAGCGTCCCCGTCTCGAAGTCACCGTTCTCGATGGGCTCCACGTAGGCGTAAGGAGCGTTGCTCTTATCTGTCGTCACGGGCGAGATCCAGCCGGCGCCATCGTGGGCGCGGGCGCGGAAGTAGTAGACGTGCCCGCGCTCGCCCTTGAATTCCGCCTGCGTGGCCGCCGTGCCACTCAGCCAAGGCTTCCAGGAACCGGTGCCATCCAGAACCTCGACGTCATAGCTGACCACATTACTGCCTGGCTCGCCATCGACGCCGTGCCAGTATACCCAGAAGCTCGGTTTCGGTTGGTATTCCGCGAGAGGTAAGATATACGCCGTTGGTGGCGTGAGGTCAACTTTGACCCGGCGGCTCTTTTCGCTCTCCTTGTTCCCCGCAACGTCGGTCGAGGAGTAGAAGATATCGTGGGTGCCCTGGGTTCTGAGCTCGAAGGCGGTCCCACTCTGCCAGGGACCGGTATCAACGCGATAGGAGGTAGCCTCCACGCCACTGGCCGCGTCGGTCGCTGCCAGCGTGATCGAGACGGGCCTGGTGTACCAGTCATTATTGCCATCCGGCGCGGGGGCTGACAGCTCGGTCTGCGGGGGAGCGGGGTCCCACCAGATTGCGCTTTCCAGCACGGCGGCGTTGCGGTAATCAACGTTGCCGGCCTGGTCTTCGAGCCAAACGTACAGGTCTGATTTCCCGCCCGGGAGGTCCTTAAGACAATCAATTCGGCCGTCCGGAGCCGGCACGACGTGGAGGAAGTCCTCATTGGAGGTCGGGGGGTCGCCCACCTTGTAGTAGGCCCTGGCGATCCCGCTCGCGCCCGTCGGTGAGGTCCACGTCACAGTGTAGCAACCATCACGTTGCCATCCCCCGGCCGGACTTACCTTGAGATTGGTCGGCGCCGGCGGCGCGGTCAAATCCACCTTGACCGAGATATGTTTGTGCGCCTCTTCGTTGCCGGCATTATCAATCGAGTAGTACCAAATCGTCAGCCGGCCGTCTACCGCGACAACCGCGACATTGCCCGTCTGCCAGGGGCCGACGGTGTTCCCAATAATCTGGTAGCGGGTCTCTTTGACGCCGCTTAAACCGACCTGGTCGGCCGCCGTGAAGGTGATCGTCACCGGCTCAGTGTACCAGGTGGCGCTGTTCACCTCGGAAGGTGTTGTCGATGGGGGGGTTTGATCCAACCAGAAAGCTCGCGGCACCGGACGGTACGTCTGGTAGTTGCTATTCCCCGCCCGATCATAGAGCCAGAGGTAGATGTCGTGCTTGCCCTCCGAGCCGACGTGCACGTTCCGAACGGCCAGCGGGTCCGTCCCGATACCGCTGTAGTCGCTGTTCGATCGAGGCGCGCTGTCGAGTTTATAGTAGGCCCCGGCGACCCCGCTGGTATCGTCGGGGACGGCACTCCACGTGACGGTGAACGCATTGGTCCGTTGCCAGACGTCCTCAGGCACGGGGTGCGGCGCATACGGAATGACTCCCGGCGCCTTGGTGTCAATCCGGATTGTGCTGGTGAAGACACGATCGGCGCCATTCCCGGCCCAATCGGCCGCGTAGTAGTAGAGCTGGTGCACGCCCTCCCCGCTGACCTGAAACTGGTTTCCGGTCAGGAACGACCCACTCGAGCCTTCGCGGTAGTACGTCTGGGCCACACCCGAGATGGTATCCGTCGCCGTGAGCGTCGCCCGAACCGGTGACGCGTTGTACCACCCGTTCTGCCCCATCTGGCCGCTGGCGGCGAGGGTTACCTGGGGCGGCTCGCTGTCGATCTTGATGGTCTGGCTCTGCTCGCTGCTCCGGTTGCCCGCAGTGTCTGTCGCCCGGTAGAGGACCGTGTGCTCGCCCGCCGAACTGACCTGGAAGGTGGTGCCGATCGCCCAGCCCGCGCCGTCGACACTGTACTCGGCCTGCCCGGGCCCGGAGTTGTTATCGGTCAGAACCAACTGCACCTGGACCGGCGAGCGGTACCAGCCCGCACTCCCGGTGGTGCCGCTCAACAGCAACGAGACCGAGGGTGGGAGGGTGTCGTACTTGAAGATGACGCTGGCGCGGTTGCCGTGATTGACGTTGCCGGCCTTGTCTTTCAGCCAGACGTAGAGGGTATGCTCTCCCTGCGCGAGACCCGAGAAACTCAGGTTGTTCAATGCCTCAATATTGTCGCCCGCAACGTAGGTTCCCCCGTCGGGCGCGGTCGGCGGCGAATCGAGCCTGTAGTAGACACCCGCGATCCCGCTGTAGTCATCGGGGTTGGTCCAGGTGAAGGAGAACTTATTTGTGCTGGTCCAACTGCCCGGCGAGACCGCGAGATTGGTCGGCGCGCCGGGCGCCTGGATGTCGATGGGGAACGGGCCGGCATGCGCGGTCGGGCCCAGATTGCCCGCCCGGTCTTGGGCCCGCAGATGGAACCAGTAGCTCTGGTTCCCCGTGAGGGCGGCCCCGGCGATCGAAAGATTCGTCGTGAATGTTCCGGTGAGCGGCGTGGTGGTACTGCTCGTATCCCAGGTGTAGATATAGCCGCTCACACCCGACCCACTCCCGTCACTCGCGGCCGTCCAACTCATGGCGATCGTCGGGTCTGATGAGGGCTGGTCCACCGTATGGTCGCTGCTGGTGAGACCGGTCGGGGCCGCGGGCGCAGTCGTGTCGATCTTGTACGGCCCCTGGTGGACCGCCGGCCCCCAATTCCCGAGGTTATCCACAGCCCGAATGTGAAAGTAATGGCTGTTGCCATCCGTACGCGGCATGCTGGTCGTCGTCAAGCCGGTCACATTGACCGTCTGGCCGGGCTCGGTGGCGGCACTGGTGTCGAAGAGCACACTGTAGCCGGCAATGCCGCTGCCGCTGTTGTCGCTCCCGCTCCAGTTCAGCGTGATAGTATTGTCGCTCGACCACTGATTGACGGTGTGGTCGCTGCTCGTGACATTGCTGACCGTGGGCGCAGCGGTATCCAGAAACAGAGTCGTGCTGGCGCGGTTGCCGGGCTCAGCGTTCCCGGCCTCATCCTTCAGCCAGACGTAGGCCTGGTGGCTGCCATCACCGCTTACGCTGATAGGACCAATCGTGGTTCGCCCGGAGCCCGCCACATAGGTGCCATCGCCGTAGCTGCTGGGCGGGTTATCGAGCTTGTAGTAGGCCCCCGCGATCCCGCTGGTATCCGGCGGGTTCATCCAGGAGAGGTTGAAACTATTGGTGGCCGTCCAGCTACCGGGTGAGGCCGCGAGGCCGGTTGGTGCGCCGGGCGACGTCGCGTCCAACCGCAGGGTCGCGCTGGCCCGGTTGGCATAGGTAGCGTTTCCGGCCCCATCTTTCAACCAGATGTAGATTGGATGGCTCCCCTCCCCGTTTACAGTGATGCCGGTCAATCCGGTACCCGGCCCCAAGAAGTCATAATCGGTCTCGCTATTGGGTGGACTATCGAGCTTGTAGTAGGCTCCGGCGATGCTGCTGGTATCCGGCGGGTTCGTCCAGGAGACATTGAAACTGTTCGTGGTCGTCCAGGCGTCTGGTGTGACCGTGAGTGCGGCCGGTGCGGCGGGGTCGGTGAGATCGACCTTGATGGGGTAGGCCGCGCTCGTTTCAACGGCCGGCGAAGCGCCCCTGTCCTGAATAGTAAATTGAACCTGGCTGAGCGCTGTGCCCTCCACCAACCCCGGGATCGACGAGACCTGCACGACCGCCGTAGTCGTCACGCCGAGAGTCGGGAAGAAAGCATTATCCGCAGGATTCCATACTCCCCAGGTACCACCACCATCGCTGGAGAAGCGCCACTGAGCTGTCGTCTCGTTCAGTCCATCAGGGTCATACACCCGCACGCTGGCCGGCGTCGAAGTCGTCACAACCCAGGTCGAGGGCGCGAAGTCTGACCAGACCGCATTGCCGGTCCCTGCTGGCGACACGGTAGAGGTCGTCGTCGCCGCAGCCGGAGACGTCGGCACCGTTTCCACCAGGCCCGCGCCGTGAATGCCAGGCCAGGCGGCCGGCGCGGCGGAGGAACTGCCGGCGAAAAGCAGCCGGAGCGCGAAGAGAACGAGCAGGACAAGCGGCCAGGCCTGCCGGAACAGACGGGTCAACGCACCTCTCATGACGGTGTGTGCCTTTCCAGCGCGAACACGATGTAGCATGAAAGCTGTTGGGCAGAAGCGCAGCAGAGCGCTTCAGACGTGAACAGATGCGCTCTCATCCGGCTGCGCAGAGACCTCGTCGCCGGCGAGGCCCGTGGGCGCGGGATCAAGAGGTCTACTCCAGGAATGGTGACGGGTGCTAAGTCTGATGGTGGCTCACCAGGCCAGACCGCCCGTCACACCGGCATGAACGGCTGTATGACGCCAACGAGACTGTGAAGCGGGCCAGCGTCCGAAGTCTTTCGAGGGCCATCTGCGGGCCGGCCCCGCCGCTGAGAAGCGCCGCGGTGTGGCCTTCAGCCCTGCGGCGGCAGACTTTGGACGTCTGGCAGACCGGCATCTCGTTGGAAGATTAGGGGCGCTCGAATTTGTAGCCGAGACCACGGACCGTCATCAAGTATTTTGGATCGCCGGGATCATCCTCAATCTTGGCCCGCAAGCGGCGGATGTACACCGCCACCTGATTGCTGTAGCCCTCGTATTCGTACCCCCACACCGAATTGAGCAGAATATCGTGCGTCAGGGTGCGGCCGGCATTGCGCATCAGGCAGTGCAACAACCGGAACTCAATCGGGGTGAGTTCGGCCCACCTGCCATTCTCCCAGACCACCCGGTTGGTCACGGGATCGAGGCGCAGTTCGCCGACGTGAAGCTGGGTGTGGGAGTCGGCCATCGCAAAGGCCTCCGTCCGGCGCATGACCGCCTTCACGCGAGCCAACAACTCGCTCGGCTCGAACGGCTTGGCCAGGTAGTCATCCGCGCCCAGTTCCAGGCCGACCACCTTGTCGCCCGTCTCCCCCTTGGCGGAGAGGAAAATAACCGGCACCTCATATTTCTGTCTGATGCGGCGGCAGACCTCGTATCCGTCGAGGTGGGGCATCATCACGTCGAGGATCACCAGATCGATCGGCTCCTCCTCGATTATGCGGAGGGCATCGCGCCCATTGTCGGCGGTTTTCACATCGTAGCCTTCTTCTTTGAGAAGAAAGCTCGTCATCTTGACGCTCGGGGCATCGTCATCAACAACCAGAACCTGCATCGCCTCGGCTCCTTACCCCAGGGAAAGGGGCACCCAACCGGTCTATCCTCGGAAAGGCTCATACACAAAAGAGGGCGTCGGTCTCACCCGGTTCTCAAGAGGCGCACCGGCGATCGAGCCCTCGCGTCGTCGCGGCTCTCGCGCATCTGCTGGTCCCCACCATCAGAAGACGAAATGGCGGACTGCACGCTGTTTGCGAGATTGTAACACTGGAAGCATTCACACACAAGCACTGAATGAATCCCCCAATGGTCACCTATTGGCCCAAAATCACTCAAACAACGGCTGACCTTCGCACAATTCGTGCGCCTGGATCTCAACAACCGGCAGATGTCGAAGAATCACTCGAACCCCTCGTGCCTCGGCCCTGTCAATCCGGCCAGGATCTGAGCGCGATGGGGCGTCTCCCCGATGAAATAAACGCAGAAACAACCTTCGTTCGAGCTCCGCTTACGCCACATCTGACAAATTGAGGGCCCAAATCGGGCGTCCGAGGCGTTGGCCCGGACGGCTCCGGCGGCGCGAGGTCCTGTACAGAGGTGTCGTACCCGCGCGCACCGATTCCCAATCGATCGCCGGAGGCTACGAATCATCGGCGCACTGGCGAGGTTCATTGCACCGCGCCCCGCTCGGGTCCGGCTGAGTTGGCCGCGGCGGCGGGGCTTCTCAAGACAGACCAGAGCGCGGCAGCGGGCCGCTCCACCTGATGCCCCGAAAAAATCATAATTGATTATGATGAATGACGGACAGAGCCAGGCTGAAGATACGCCAGAATCCTTGAAATACGTTACGGTTATCCGGGGAGGCACCCATCGGACAAAACGCCTATTCGAGAAGAACAAAGCCGTATTCTATACTACCTGGGCGCATAGGGCCAACCATACTCACACCCCGTGTATAGCGCAGAGTCGTGGGCGAGTGTGGGACCGCCGCCCACACGCAGGGCAGAGCAGGCCCGGCGCACCCAGGCGGCCCACTTTTTTTGCGCGCTCCCCTTGGGGGACAGGCCCCGGCACGACTTCCCCCCCCGCCCCACGGCCCGGCGGTGGTTGGCCGCTGAGTGAAGTGAAGTCCTCGTGCGCGGCGCTGACGTTCAAAGCCAGTGCCTGGTCAGCGCTGAAAGCCACGAACTTCATCAGGCCCCCTAGAGCGCCGGTCAAGGAGTCACCGAGACGATTGCAAAGCGCCTTGTGAAGGTGCTTTCAGGTTCG
>DOUV01000067.1 GCA_003520455.1 Chloroflexota bacterium
CGCCTGGCCACCGCCGCCGACCGCGCCGCCCTCTGGCAGGGCATCGCCGACGGTACCGTGGACTCCATCGCTACCGACCACGCCCCCCATACTCTGGAAGAAAAACTCGGCCAGCCAGCCAGGGAGCCGGGGAACGCTCAACACTCAGCACGTCACACACCCCCTCCCGGCGTGCCCGGCCTGGAGACGATGCTCCCGCTGCTGCTCACCGCCGTGCACGAGGGCCGGCTCACCCTCGAGCGGCTGGTCGAACTGACCGCTGCTGCGCCGCGCCACATCTTCCGGCTGCCGGCCCAGTCCGAGACCTGGGTGGAGGTGGATCTTGGCACGCCCTGGACCTTGCCCGAGCGCGGCTGGCAGACCAAAGCCGGCTGGTCGCCCTTTACCGGCCTCACCGTCTACGGCCACGTCGTTCGCACCATCGTGCGTGGCGTCGAAGTCTTCGATGGGAACATTGTAAGCGCCCCGCCCGGCTTCGGTCGTCCCGTCCGACCGCACCACTCAGAACTCAAATCTCATTCCCAGGAGGAGCAATGACTGTTCAAAACCCGGCGGACCTCTTTGCCGACCTGCCCGGCAGTAATGGCTTCTACGGTCAGGACATCCTGGCCGTAAGCCAGTTCGACCGCGACCACCTCGAATACATCTTCGCCCTTGCCCGCCGCATGCACGAAATCGTCCAGCGGCAGGGCGGCCTCGATCTACTCAAGCACCGCGTGCTCGCCGCTCTCTTCTACGAACCCAGCACCCGAACCTCGGCCAGCTTTATCGCCTCGATGGAGCGGCTCGGTGGGAGCGTCATCCCCATCACTCAGGGGGTCCAGTTTTCGTCGGTCAGCAAGGGCGAGAGCCTGCCCGACACGATCCGCACCCTGGAGCAGTATGCCGACTGCATCGTCCTGCGCCACCCCGAGGTCGGCTCCGTCAAAATTGCCGCCGACTACGCCAGCGTCCCGATCATCAACGCGGGCGACGGCATCGGCGAGCACCCGACACAGGCGCTCCTCGACCTCTTCACCATCCGCGAGGAGCTGGGCCGGATCAGTGGGCTAACCGTGGCGATGGTGGGTGACCTGAAATATGGCCGCACTGTCCACAGTCTCACCCAGTTGCTGCTCAACTACGACGTCAGGCTCCGGTTCGTCAGCCCCGAAATCCTGCGCATGCCGCTGGATGCCATGAACCACGTGCGCGACCTCGGCGCCAACGTGCGCGAGACGTACAACGTGCACGATGTCATTCACGAGGCCGACGTGCTCTACGTCACCCGCGTCCAGAAAGAGCGCTTCAGCGACCTGGCCCAGTACGAACAGGTCAAAGACTACTACAAGGTCGATCCCGAACTCCTGGAACAGGCCAGGCCGAACATGGTGGTGATGCACCCGCTGCCTCGCGTCAACGAAATTAGTTACGAGGTGGATACCGAGCCGCGCGCGGCTTACTTCCGCCAGGTGCGCAACGGCCTCTACATCCGTATGGCGCTGCTGGCCGCAGTGCTCACGCCGGCATGAAACCTGCAGCTTACGTTTGTGGGTCCCCCGCATCGACCCGTGATGCGTGAACGGATCTTTTCACGCATCACGCATCACGTGAGTAGGTGAAACTGCCATGACAACCTTCTTCGACAACGTCCGCGCGCTGCAACACTCGTTCGACACCGTGCTCTGCCTCGGCCTGGATCCGCGCCCTTCACTGCTCGGCGACGAGGATCGCGCGGCTGAGAACCCCCTTCTGGCCTGGAGCCAGCGCCTCATTCGGGCGACAGCTGATTCAATCTGCTGCGTCAAACCGAACGCCGCCTTCTATCTGGCGCACGGTGAGACCGGGTGGCACGCGTTGAAGGGCGCCATCGCCCTGGCCAAAGAGATTGGGCTTCCGGTGCTCCTCGACGCCAAGTATGGTGACATCGGCACCACGGCCGAGGCCTACGCGGTGGCCACCTTCCACGATCTGGGCGCCGATGCCGTCACGCTCAGCCCCTACCTCGGCCGCGATGGGATCGAGCCCTTCCTTCGGTCGCCGCACACCGGCGTCTTCGTTCTCTGCCACACCTCCAACCCATCGGCCAGCGAGTTCCAGAGCCTCGAGGTGGGCGGTCGACCGCTCTACGAGCTCATCGCCGAGCAGGCCACTCGGTGGGATCCCCGCGTTGGCCTGGTCGTCGGCGCGACCTACCCTCACGCCATCGCCGCCGTTCGCCAGGCCGCTCCCGACGCCTGGCTCTTGTTGCCGGGCATCGGCGCGCAGGGTGGCAAGGCGGAGACAGCCCTGGCCTGGGCCGGCGACAACATCATCGTGCCCATCAGCCGGGGCATCATCGCCGCCCCCGACCCCCGGACGGCTGCCGAAGAGCTACGCGCCGGGCTCAACCGTGCCCGTCAGCGTGAAGCGCCGCGGGCAGAGCCGGATCAAGGCCTGCCCCCCCCGCCGCGGCTGCAGCAACTCGCCGAGGACCTCCTCGCGATTGGCGCCCTGCAATTCGGTGACTTCACCCTGACCAGCGGGCGCCAATCGCCCTTTTATCTCGACCTCCGCCTGCTGGTCAGCGCGCCCAACGTCCTCAACCGCGCCGCTCGGGCCTACGCCGACCGGTTGCAGCAACTGGACTACGACCGGCTGGCTGCGTTGCCCTACGCCGCGCTGCCCATCGGCACGGCCATCGCCTTGCAGACCGGTGATCCCTTGATCTACCCGCGGCGAGAGGTCAAGGCCCACGGCCGCAAGCGCGTCATCGAAGGGACCTGGCGCGAGGGCGATGTGGCCGTGCTGATTGACGACCTCATCACCACCGGCGGCTCGAAAGTCGAGGCCGCGCACCAATTGCGCGAGGCCGGGCTCCAGGTGCGTGACGTGTTGGTTTTGATCGACCGTCGCCCCCCGGGCCCCAGCCCCGAATTGGCTGAGGCCGGGTTGCGCCTCCATGCCATCATGACGCTGGCGCAGATTCTGGACCATCTTGTTGCCAAAGAGTTGATCCCTGCCGGGCAGCGTGCTATCATTCAAGGTTACTTGCACGATTCGTGAGGTCGCAGAGTGCGACGCACTTCGGAAGTGCGTCGCACCTGAATGAGTAAGATTCACTTTTTATGTTCGTTGTCCACGGTCACTGGCTGTTACCCACCCAACCCGAAGAACAGGGCTGCTTTCTCCTGTGGGCCGAAACATCAACAGCGCGGAAACCCAAACGGCCTCGTGGTAAGATGCCGGTCCATCCGTTCGCGGCGCCGCTGGAGCAACTCCACGAGGTGCTCAGGCCGCTGGTACCACTGCCCGAGGACGCTTCCTCGGTGCCATTCTCGCTCTTGCTGCCGGCTGTCAAGACACTTCCGCTGCCCTCATGGCAGCTGGTCCACGACTGGAATGAGCTGGCCGACGCCAAGCCAACCGGCCTCCAGCGCGTCAGGCTGGAGGGCCTGGGGCTGCAGGCCACCGCGGCGCTCCACTTCCTGACGGCTCTGCCGGCGCCCGAAGAATTGCCGCCTCACCTGGCCCTGGGCGACAGCCTGACCTTTTGGAGCACCGTCGCCCGCTTCGTGCTGGAACTGCTGGCCGGGCAGCGCTACATCCCGGGCATCGAGCAGGTGGGGACGCAGACCTTCCAGGCGCGTTGGCGCCCGGTCTTCGATCGGCCCGAGGATGCCACTCGGCTGGCTCAACTGCTGCGTAGCATGCCGGCGGCGACCCGCGCCTGCCTGCCGGCCGACCTGAAGGG
>DOUV01000558.1 GCA_003520455.1 Chloroflexota bacterium
AGGAGCCCTCGACGCTCGTCCCGCAGTGCGCCACCAGATCGGCTTCCAGAAAGCCTGGGGTCACATCATTCCAATCGGCGAAGGTGCGCACCGGCACCTGATGTTTGAGCAGCGTTCCGGCCTTGGTCGTACTCAGGCCCCGTGGAGTGTCGCCCTCTCGGTAGCGCCGCAAGAGCCGATCCGCCGTCGCCGGGCTGATCGCCACCAACTGAGCACGCGTCCCGTCGCTGACGTTCAAGTGCCCATGCCGCTCCAACGACGGAACCAGTTCGCCCAGGAACGGCACCAGGCGTTTGGCACAGATGAAATTGGCGGCCTCCCAGGCGATTCGCAGCGCCTCTTGGACCTCTCCGCCGTACCGCCGCGCGCGCGCACGTGTGATCCGCGCCGGCGTGGGCACCGCTTCATTGGTAAGCAGGCGAATGGCCTACTTCCGAGCATAGCCCGTCACCGCCACAAACTCATCCAGGATGTGCGACTTCTGGCCGGCGTCAGCGTCACAATACCTCGGCGCCACTTGCGCCAACAACTCCCGCTTGGCCTGAAAGCTCATCATTGACCTCACTCGCTCCCCTCCACCCAGCTTCTACCTCGGTGTCGGGTGACATTATTTGTGAGGCAACAGCCTTGTCAAGGTAAGATCTATTGTGAGGCAATGCGAGGTCCAAATCTAGTTGTCGTTTGACGGGCAACCCTATATTCTGGTTTCCCAGTCGTTCAAACCATGTTTGATATGGACACGGAGTGTGGCATCTTCGGGGAGCATGTGGCGCAGCATCGCGTCGCAGCCAAGAACGCCGGGGCAGGGAGTCTTGTTGATGTAGCGGTCTGCCTCCATGAGGCCCCCTTGTCGCATCACTGCAGCAGCATGGGCTTCCACATGATCTCTGATGTAGAATCCTTTTCTCATGCCTGGCGTGTCATCAGGCATACTTGCTGCAGGCCCCTGTCTGCCACTGATCAGATCTATCTGTTCCGTGCCGGTATCAAGGATACCCTGCGTCTTGCCGCCCCGATAGAGAGGTAGTCTATCGCCAGGGCATGAGTTGTGAACGAGTACCCCCTGTTTACCGACGAAGAAAGTGTGCGCCGTATCGACAGTAAGGTTATACATCGGCTGAGAGCGTGACTCAGCTTCGATGGCTTGTACTACACCGTAACCGGCATCGGTCTGGCGCACGTGAGCGCCAGCCCAGAGCTCCCCAGCCGGCACCCATCCGCGCTCGAGCGTCAAGAAGGGATGTTCGGGCGTCGTCTCGATCTGCTCGCCGTCGATGGTCAGGTGTTCGATAATGGCATCCGTGTGCACCAGCACTGCGGTGACGGTGTAAGGGCGTGTGGTTTTGAGCGCCTCGTCGTAGGCCAGAACGCGGTCCCCTGGCTTGAAGGTGGAAATCGCCTGTCCCCCGTTCTCGGTGGTCACCAGCGTATCGGCGCTGAAGCTACAGGGGGCGGGGGCCTCACGTGGCTGAGGTTGTGGCCGGCCGAGGCGGATGGAGGGGAGGCGCATGGCGGTGGCGACGAGCCCAACGGCTTCCTCCGCCACACTGCCGATCACCCCACCGGCGATCCATTGCCCGATCGGTTCCAGGAAGTGCTTGGGATCCATCGCCTCCTGAAGGTAAGCCTTCAGCTCAGGACGACGGTCCAGCACGCTGTAGCCGGCATAGTAAGTCCCCCCGTTGCACTCAGCCGAAGCGGCTTGGGTCCCACAGACCAACATGTGACCGGTCGGATCGGTGAATTTGAGGGGGTTATTGTACCCATAGGCAAACCGATTGAGCGCGGCCGGCTGGCCGGGCTCCGGGACAATCGGATCCGGGGAGACGAACAGACCCAGGGCCGGGTCGTAGTGGCGCGCCTGGTAGTCGTAGAGGAAGCTACTGGCCTCCCAGCGCTGGCCGGTGAAACGGCGATCGGTGGTGGGACTGCCTTCCCGCTGGCGGCCGTAGGGCGTAAAGCGGTAGCGCGTCTGCACCGTGCCGCTACTGCTGGTCAGCAGGGCCGGACTGCCCAGATGGTCGCTGTGGAGGTAGCTCAGCCCGGTGGCCCCCACCCGCTGCAGGACCCGCTGCTCGCCGAAATAGTAGTACTTGGTGACCTCCCCGGTGGTGACATTCTTTTGATAGTAGTGCAGCACGAAGTCGGTGGTGGTGGTGCTGCCGCCACTGGTTTGAGAGCGCCGGATCGTGGTGCCGGTCTGGGCATCCAGGTCATAGGTGAGGGTGGCGCCGTTGCCGGTGACCTGGGAGAGCCGGTTGTCGGGGTTGAAGGCCTGGGTGTACCGGATGTAACTCGTCCCCTGCTTCAGCCAGCGGGTGGTCATGTTGCCGGCCGGATCGTAGGCGAACTGGTTGCCGGGATTCCCGATGTAGCGCGGGGCGTGCCGCGGTTGGCCGGGGGTGTTAGCCTCAGTGCCTGTCGTCCACACCCCAAAGATGGTGCTGTAGCCGCCCTCGGTCACACTCGCCAGGCGGTCGAGGCGATCATAGGTGTAGCTGGCGCTGTCGGTGGCGCCGCTGACGGTCCGCAGGCGGTTGAAGGCGTCGTAGGCCAGGGTCAGACGCTCCGCACGGCCGGGGGTGGCATCGGTCAGGCCGGTCAGGTTCGAGACGGCGTCATAGCCGTAGGTCAGATCGAGCAGGGGGGTGCCGTCCTTGGTCACCGTGAGCTGTTGCAGCCGCTGCGATTGGTCGATGCCCGGCTCGTTGTAGTAGCGGTAGTCCGTGCGCGTGCCGTTGAGCAGGGTCAGCGAGGCCAGCGCGCCCCCGGCGGTATACGTGGCCCCCATCACGGAGAACAACTGCACCCGCCACCGGTTCGACCGCCTCAGCATCGGCTCGGCGATGGACGAGAGCCCGTGGGCACGCCGCCCGGCAAGTGGCCACCTTCGTGCCGCGGCGAGCAGGAGGCGATGGCGGCATCACTGACACAAGCCCGCAGTTCGCCTGAGTAGAGGAAGGAAGGTGCTCGACGATTCACCTCCATCAGTACGATGAGCCTTCCTCACCCCTTGCCAGCCCAGCGCAGTACTCGCTCGCTCAAGCCGCTTCTCCGTCAGGCTTGATCTGCCCTGCGCGCCGTGCTGGGAGAACGGCGGGAGTGAGGCGGAGAAAGAATGCTCGTCCTGCAGTGATGACATTTTCGCTGTACTTGATTCAGGCAGGCCTAACTTCCGAGCCGGACAGAAGAATTGTCTTCGTACCTACTGCCGTATTCATCCTCGCCGCCGGTTAAGTTCGCGCAACAGTTCGTCGTAGTTTTGTGTGCTGGGGCTTATCAAAAAACTCGGATAGAACGTTTTCCCCCACTGCCAGCCGTAAATGCGATGAAGAGGTGTAATATGTTGTGCTACTACGAGTGTACCCATCCATGGTGGAAACGCCTTTTTGATCGTAACTATGTCATCCCACGGTATGAAAGCACGTCTGGACAAGTTGTAGGATATGAATATTCCCTTATCGTTGACCCAAATGGTTGGGTACATATTCAGGAATAGCAGGCCTAACGCTCCACCAAATATGAGTATGCCAACAGAGAAACAGAATGCTCCAGGAACAAACGCTCCCTGCCAGATCATGCCGAGCAATGGTATTAGAGCGATGACAACCGCCATCGCGAATACCGCTACTCCGCCCATCTCGGCCAAGCCTGTATTGCCGCTCCGATATTCCGTCATATGCTACTTCCCCTGCAATCGGTTCCAGATCGGATTCATCAGTACGTCATGTACGAATGCTCTTCCTAAGGCTGTTCCTACCTGACCAGGATTGTACTGCGACAAATCTACAGTGAGACCGTTGGAACTGTACCTCAACAGCTCGAAATAGTAGGACTCGGATGCGTACATCGTCAATCCAAAGGCAGGGCCGCCTGCACCCGCAAATGCGCCGTGAGAGGTCTCGGATGGGTCGTAAGATGGTCCCATTGGTCCAAAAAAGAACTCACCAGCCACCCCCAATCCATTTCCTCCGTTGATACCCATAGACCAGAATACCCTACGATAGTCAGCGTTTGACGGGATGCCCTTCACGATGAAAAAGCCTCCAGCCAAGCTAAAACTATCGCCGATGCTTGTGCCTACCCCTGGTGCGCCGAATAGGCTTAGTTCACCAGATGTGAGGTTCAGTAGGGCCTCCATTTCAAGACCGACGAATCCAGGGAATTTACTTGCACTACCTGCTATTCGAGCGCCAATGGCGTCCACATTCTCGAAACTCACTCCAGCGGCGTGTGCTGCTGCCGCTCCTATAAAGAAATCTGCTACTACTTCGTTAAGGATGGTGCCATTCGTAGTTTTGTCCGATAGTAAAAACTCCAACAATTTGTCCCGATTCTCGAAAACCGCACCTTTACCAAAGTAGAGTTCCCGCCAATTCTCACCGAGCGCTTCTTTCAACTGCTCTTCCGTCCAATGCCCCGTCGGATCGGTGTAGCGCACCGGATTATTCAGGGCGTAGCTGTAGCGATTGAGCGCGGCCGGCCGGGCGCGGGCACGAGGGGATCCGGGGAGACGAAAATGCCAAGTGCGGGGGCGTAGTAGCGCGCCTGGTAGTCGTAGAGGTAGCTGCTGCCCTCCACCCGCTGGCCGGTGAAGCGCCGCTCGGTGCTGCTGCTGCCTTCGCGCTGGCGG
>DOUV01000562.1:0-206 GCA_003520455.1 Chloroflexota bacterium
CGTGGGCCTGACGCCCAGCGGCCAGCGCGGCCTGGTTCGCGGACTCAACGCCCTGCACGTGGCGTAGCCACCAGGCCCGGTGGCAGTAGACGTACTCGCCGACCTCGCTCGCACGAATCAAATGGTTGTGCACAGATGCCCTCCGGAGATGAGAGCCCTTGCTCCCCGACATTTCCTGAAAGGAACGCTCATATGGAAGAGGGTGT
>DOUV01000562.1:259-6267 GCA_003520455.1 Chloroflexota bacterium
TATGGAAGAGGGTGTGTCGCGTGGCGAGCGCGTCGCGCTCGCCACGCGACAGCAATAGGAGCGAAAGGAACAAACTTTCGGCCACGAAGGGCACGGAAAGGAAAACAGATTCGGGTAACCCCTGGCGAGAACAAAATACTCAAGCCTCCACTCGCTACTGCCCCGTCTCCTGCTCGAAGATGCGCTGCAGAATGGCCAGGGTGGTCGCATAGGTGGCATCCACGCCCCGGTAGGAGAGGCTCTCGGAGAGCAGCGCCTGGCGCTTGCTGTAGGGCGTGTCGGAGACGTAGTGCAGCACGCCGATGTCGTAGCGGGCATTGATGAACAGGTTGACGATCTCGTTGACCGGGTAGCGTTTGGGGTAGATGTTCTCATAGACCGCGCTCAAGTACGGCCCGGCCTCCATCTCGATATCGGTGTAGCCTTCTTTGTAGAAGACGTGCATAAAATCGCGGTTCTGCAGAAGCGTCCCGCGCACGGTGACGGCTTTCTGGTTATCGAAGACCGTGCCGTAGAGCAGATAGTTGCCCGCGTCGCGAGCCGTGAAGCAATTACGGAAGAGGAAGGTGTTCTGCGAGTGCTCGTCGTAGACCACGTTCGGGATCATGACGTCGCCGACACGCCCATTCAGGGTGGCGGCTTTCCCCATGATGTAGACGCCCAAAATGCTTCCAACGCTCGTCATGACCTGGGAGAGAAGCTGGTAGGCCGCCATCCCCAGGGGGTAATCCACGTTGACGATCAGGGCATTCGAGTGGCGCAACTTCGCCAGGTCGAGGCCCAGCGTCTGGAGCCGGGGATCGAAGCCGTCGGGATCGAGTTTGTTCAGCTCGATAATCTGAGCATCGACATCGAGGTAGAGGGGGTTGGCGATGTGGTGGATGCCACGCTGCCGATTCCAGGCCTCGCGGTCCTCTCTTCGGCGCCGGTCACTACGCAAGAAGAAGCGGAGGGTGTAATAGAGCAGATTGCACCGGTGGGGATCGGAGGTGCGCACGCGGGCGTACTCATCGCGCAGCCCCTCGGGGTTGGTCTCGTCGAGGAATCCGACAATCTCAGCCTCGCGCGCCGGGGCATAACCACCCAGCACGTTGATCAGACTATGGGTGTTGCTCGAGACGAAGTAGACCGGCCGGTAGCGCAAGAACATCTCGTCGCCCTGCACGGCGATCGTGTCCCACCAGCCCCGGGTCGCGCGGTGGTAGTCGGTCAGCGAGCTGGCCAGCAGGTTGACGTGCAGATCCTTGCGCCGCGCCGCGATCTGCGCCAGCCGCTGGGCCAGGCGGTCGCCGAACAGGCGTTGGAGCTGCTGCCACTCGCGATTGTCGAGGCCGAGCGTCTCGCGAATCAGCTCGATCACCTCCTCGGTCCACGGCTCGCCGGCCACGAGCGCGTCGAGATGGGCGCGGATCACCGGCTCGGAGAGAAACGAGTGCAGCTTGTTCCACTCGATCTGGAAGGTCGTCAGAATTGGGATGAGATCGTCGATATCGGAGACGCTGGCGATGAACGCCGCGAGGGTATCGCGGCCATCAAAGAACAGCTTGCGCCGCCGGGCCGGCGCCTCGACCGGCTGCCAGTTGGCCACGTTGGGGTAGCTTCGGCGGTCGAAGACTTCCTCCGACTGGCCGAGCACGACCAGGTTGGTCTGGACGATGCAGGGCGGAAGCCGCAGGACGGCGTAGGTAAACGCGGCGATATCGGGCAGCGGCTCTTCCGCCTGAACGTGGAGGCTGGAGCCCATCGCCGCGTGGGTCTCCTCCAGCGACCTGACCCGAATCGCCCCGCTGCTCCGCAGAAGCGAGTAATAGGTGCGGAGGTACAACTCAATCTCTTCGTTTCCGGCTGAAGGAATGGCTCGATCCATACGGCTCCTCTCTGCGCTCCCCTGAGTCGTGCATGCGGTGCGCGCGGAAAAGGTGCGACGCAGCTCCGAGGTGCGTCGCACCTTCGTGCCGGCCGCTACCGGATCCGCTGCTCGAACCGCTCGAGGGCGCGCTGCAGCTCGCGCTGTTTCATCACCACGGTGACGTCGCCGCGGGTCCGTTCGAGGACCCCGCGCAGCATATCACTGGTCCGGCGGATATTCCCGGTGATAGCGTGGGGGAAATCCACGGTGATGAGCTGGCTGTAGACCTCCTCCATCGCCTCCAGCAACCGCTCGGCCTCGCCCATCTCGTCGTGGCGGATCAGGTCGAGCACGTAGCGGCGCAACTCGCTGGCCGCCTCACCCAGACCATTGAGGTAGCTGGCGTCTTCGACTTCCAGCTCCTCAGGGGTTGGGAGCGGCTGGTTCTGGACAATCGCCTTCGTCAGGTGCGCCTCAACGTACTCTTTCTGGGCGTCCTGAACGTAGCCGGTGAAGTAGATGTCCGGCTGCTCGTGGGTCCGGCGATGCATCTCATCGATGATCGGCTGCATTTCCTGGAGGATCGCCTGCGCCTCCTCGAACTCACGGCGGTGCACCGCTCGAATGGCGTGCGAGGCGTGCTGAACCACGCGGCGCGAAAGGGCGAGGGCCTCCTCGCGCACGGCGTTCTTGCTCTCCAGGCGCGCATCAATGGCCTGTACGATCTCGTCCAGGTTGTTCACGACGTGGTCTCCTCCTGCAAAAAAGGGCAGAGCGCCTTTGCCTCTGCCCCGCACCGATGGGGAAGATTATAGTCGGGTGGGGAGTGAGGGGCAATCAGGGCAGGATCGTGCCAGCCATGGCTTGATCTGGTGGCCGGCGCCCATCAGGCTGAGCCGGTCATCACGGGAGCGGGTGGCCGCAGCCGTGGCCCGGTCCCTCGTCGTGTCCCAGGAGTCTCATCATAGCATTTCGAGCGCCCCCTGGGAGCGCGGGCGTCTCGCCCGCCGGAGGCCGCCGGTTGTGGCTCAGCACCGGCTCCTATACCGTGTCCGAACATCCCGAGCGAAGATGGGGTTGGACCACGGAATCCGCGAAAGGGCGCGAAAGACACGAAATGTTTTGGCGGTGTTTGGTGGCCTTCCGTGACTTTCGTGTTTCAGGTGTTCTCTGCATGCTTATGAGGGTACCCGTATGCCATCAGTTTTAACCAAAACGGTGCCATACCCCTTGCTCCCGTCATAGTTGGTATGATAGGATGGCCGCTTGCCGGTAGGTGGGGGACTGTTGGACCACGGAATTCGCGAAAGGGCGCGAAAGGCACGAAATTTTTTCGCGGTGTTTCGTGACCTTCCGTGACCTTCGTGTTCCAGGTGTTCCCTGCATATCTATGAGGGTACCCGTATGCCATCTCGTCGCTCACGGAAGGGTTATGAGTTCGGTTCGCTGTCTTAGGCACCCGCCACCAGACCACCGGGCAAGGCATCGCCGGAGGCGCATGATCGGAGACTTCCGAAATCTGACGCCTTGCCCGGCGCGCTGGGGTGAGTACTGGATAGAGTGGAGCCCTTGTGCTTCCCCCTCGACGGGTTACGATCGGACCGGTGGGTGTTGTTGGTTACCGGTGCCCGCTGCCGCTTGTTCCATCACGCCGGGCCGGCGTGATGAGGGACGCTTCGTCGCGCCGGCCACGCGGTGCGAGGCGGGGCAGGCGGGCGCCGTCTGAACAGACGACGGACGGTCGCCGGATTCGGACGGCCGAGATAGGCACAACGGGCGGGGAGTGAGGTGCGACCAGGCACGATGGGAACGAGAGCGGGGGATCTCGGTTGACGCCATTATACACGGCGTGTCAATCCCTGGGCGGTCTCCAGGCATGGAGGTGCCCTTGTGCCGGGTGCCCGCACCAGGTCGCCTGACCGGCGACGCGCGTGGATGCGTGGGGCCTGGGGCACCACCGCGGCCAGCAAGCGAGATCCCTGCTACACCTGGAACCAAATCCCGACCCGAGTGTCAGGATATGCGGAATGGCGGGGTCAAGCGAGGGAGTGAAACGGGCACTGAGGCGACAACGGGAGGCCACCGAACCGGCGCGGATCGACCGGGCGGGCCACCGATCACAGCCTGCACAAAAGGGCAGAGGGCCTTTGCCTCTGCCCCCGCACTGATGGGAAGATGAGCGTCGGGTGGAGGGCGCTGCAATCAGCGAGGGGTTCCCTCCGCCTGCATTTCCTACGCCTCGATGCTGACCGTCGAGGTTGTACCGGTCTCTCGGTCGCGGTAGGAGAAGGTTGTCAGGGAAAATTCCTGGGGGTTCATGCGGTGCAACTGGAGACGGACACGGAGCCGCAGTTCCAGAGCGAGTCGCAGAAGCAGCCGGGCATCTTCCTTATCCATCAGACCTGAAGGGAAGATCAGCTTGGTGAGGCCCGAGAAGACCCGGTTGACACTGCGAGTATCACGCGTGCTCCACTGCCCCTCTGGGGCTTCGAACCAGCGCTGCCAGAGGGAGCCGTAGTGGCCGATGCGCCGCAGCTCGCGGTGGAAGAGCTCGCTGGTGTAGTCGAGGATGAACCCAACGTGATCGGTGATGAGCTCGTTCGTCAACTTGGGCATCTCCCAGCCCGGCAGGTAGGCGGCCCAGCGGTCGTGGAAAGCGGTGTCGTCGCTGACAGCCGGGGGGAGCGGCTTGAAGAGGTGTTCCGCCTGCATCCCTTCCCGCGGGTTGAAGTTGATGTTGCCGTTGAAGACAAACCCGGCATCACCGGTGACGGTGATGGTGCCGCGGTTGATCTGGCCGCTTTCCATATAGTTCTTGTAGAGATTCTTGTCGTCATCGGCGTTGAAGGTGCTGCCGGCGATCTCGTCGAAACCAATCGCGTCGCGGTGCGCGATGAGCCCGGGGCGGGGCGGGTTGGTGTTGCTGACAAAGAGCTTCGGGACGGTGACAGCGCCTCCGGCCAGCAAGGTGCCGTAGGGGCTGAACTCCGTAAAGCAGAAGGACTTGCCCGTCTGCCGCGGGCCGAGCTCGATCAGGTGATAGTTGCTCTCGACCAGCGGGATCATGCGCACCAGGTAGAGCAGCTTGACGCGCGGCGTGACCAGGGGGTGAGTGGGTTCGTAGCCCATGGTGCGAACGAGCGCATCGATCCACTGGTCGCGGGTGAAGCGCTCGCGCCCGGCGCAGTATTCCTCCAGGTTCACACTGCCCACCTGGACCGGCTCCAGACGGGAGATGACAAAGGGAAACGTGCGGCCGCGGTACCGAACCGTATCGTCATAGTGAATCAGGACATTGCACCAGACGCCCGCCGTGAGCAGCCGCTCGTATTTTTCGATGAGCTGCGGCGTGATGTTGACGTTGCGGATGTTGGCGTTGAGCAGGCTGGCCCAGTAGACACCCGTGTCCAGGCGCTCGTCGAGCTCGACCTTGACCATGTCGATGAGGCGTTGCGGGGGGCGCTCGCGGATAGCGGCTTTGATGGCCTCGGTCTCGTCGCCGCGCGGGATGTAGCGGGCGACTTCCTCCTGTACGAGCTGCAACCCCTCCGCCACCTCGCCGTCGTCGAAGAGGTTGGCGCAGTACTTACTGAGCATGAACTCGATCACGTACGAGGGCGCCTTACTGGTGCCGCGAATGGTCTTGGTCAGATCCTTGCGCATCACCAGGCCGGGAAAGCTCTCGAAGAGCAAGCGGTCAAGCGCGTCGGGAACAAAGGGTTTTTTCTCCCTGGTCACGGGGGATTTCTCCTACCAGCCGGTCAATTCGGTCATCAAGGTGCTCTCGGCAGCCGCCAACACTTCTTCCGTCCTGAGATCTCGCACTTCGATTCGAAGCGGCGTCCCCCGCGCGGCGACGGCACCCTCCACGGCACGCAGCGCGACGCCGACCTGCTCCTGATCGGGTGTGAGTTGCACCTCGGTCGAGCGGAAGAGAATGGTCCGCGGCCCGGCCGCGCGAATGAGTCCCTCAACCTCGCGAGCGATCGACTCCTCGATGAAGAGGCTGCTCCGCAGGACCCGCAGGGTCAGGCGCGGGCGCTGGCTGAGCACGTTGGGGAGCGGCTCGATCTGGACTTCCACCGACCGTGCCTCCAGCGGCCACTCGATCCGGACGCACGGGATGATCCACTCCTGGAGCGAAGCCCCGCCATGGAAG
>DOUV01000560.1 GCA_003520455.1 Chloroflexota bacterium
CAGCACCCCGGCCTGGCGCATGCCACCTCCGAGCTGCTTGCGCGCCCGGCGGGCCTCACGCACGAAGACGGCCGAACCGACGACCAGCGACCCGACCGGCGCAGACAATCCCTTGCTCAGGCAGACCGAAAGCGAGTCGAATGGCGCCGCGACCGCCGCCGGGCTCTCCCCCAGGAAGACAGCGGCATTCCACAGCCGGGCCCCATCGCAGTGGAGCGCAATGCCATGTTCGTCGCAGATCGCACGGGCGCTGGCAATGTAGTCCAGGGGAAGCACGGTGCCGCCCGCGCGGTTGTGCGTGTTCTCGAGCGCCAGCAGCTTCGTGCGCGGATGGTGGACGTTCTCGCTGCGAATCGCGTCGCGTACCTGTTCGAGGTCGAGGGTACCCTCAGATTGGTTCGGGAGCACCCGCGGATGGATGCCGCCGACCGCCGCCGACCCACCCGCCTCGAAGAGATAGGTGTGGGCGCGATCCCCCATGATCACCTCATCACCACGGCCGCAGTGGGTCAGCAGGCAGACGAGGTTCCCCATGGTCCCACTGGGGACGAACAGAGCGGCCTCTTTGCCAAGCATCTCGGCCGCCAGCGCCTCGAGGCGATTGACGGTGGGGTCCTCGCCATAGACATCGTCGCCAACCTCGGCCTTTGCCATGGCCTGGCGCATGGCGGGCGTCGGAAACGTCACAGTATCCGAACGGAGATCAATTGGAGTCATCAGTTCCCCTCTTACAGAAATCCTGCTTCTACTGCCAGTACAACTGCGCTGCGTTGCGCCATAGGATCATCTCGGCCATCTCCATTGCCATCGAATCATCGATCAGGCCGTCCGCGATATACTCCTCGAGCACCGCAGCCAGAGTACGGCGCCCAAGCCTGGCACCCAGCCAGTAGAGTTCGGGAATGTGGAAGGCATCCGAGCTGTATAGGACCTTGCTTGCGGGCGCCAACCCCAGCAGCCCGCGCACCACAGCCCGTCCATCGCCCGCCACGAATGGGATCGCCAGTCCAAAGTCGGCGTAGACGTTCGGGTAGACCGCGGCCAGGTAGCCGAGGGTGCGCGCGTAGGGGTACGACGCGTGCAGGAGCACGATCCTGGCACCGCGGTAGCGGTCATCATGCAAGATCAGGCGCATCAGGGCCGGATTCACCTTCGCCAGATCTTGATCGGGATCGCCGAAGCCGGTGTGGAACTGGATCGGAAAGTCCTGCCGGTGCGCCTGCTCGACCGCCGCGACGATGAGAAAATCCAGTAAGGGCTTGGACGCGACCCGCACCTTCCCCTCGCGCCGGGCCTGCTCTTTGAGTTCCACGAACGCGGCCTGGGCCGCCGCCCGCGTCGTCGGCTGGAGATGGAGGCCGCTGCGGTAGGCGATGATCGATTTGAGCGCGACGTAGCCGGCGCCCCGCAGATCGCCGAGGGCCTGCAGGTACGCAGCATAGAGACTATCGAAATCGGGCGACTCGAGGATGAGCCGCTCGATCAGCGACTCGAGGCGCAGGATTGGCTCGACCCGGCAGGGCACGAGCGCCTCGAGCGCGGCGTGATCGTAGGTTTCGCCGCTGGAATAGCCGTAATCGACCAACCAGGCGCGGATGTTGGCGTCGGCGACGATGCTCCGGACGAGTTCGTCCAGGCCCAGGGCATTGCGCCGCTCGAGAATCGCCTCGGCGCGCGGCTCACACTGAAAGAAAACCGCCAACGCCCGGAGTGCCCACTGGTAGAAGAGCGTGTAGGGCACGTGATCGCGGGCGATCTCCGGGTAGTACGACTCTGTGAAGAAGCGGCGATACGCCTCCTCATGACGCGGCTGTTCGCGCAAGAGCGAGTGACAGTGATGGTCAATGATCGGGATGGATGTGAGATCGAGCGGCATGGAGACACCTGTGGAGGCAGGAACCGTTCAGGAATACGACGACGGTTCGACCTCAGAACTTGTAAAAATACTGTTGAAGCTCGAAGGTGGCGTCTTTGCCCTCGAACGCCGCGGCCTCGGCCCGCTTGACCAGGATGTATTCCCTGGCGAGTGGCGCCCCGAGGGCCGCGACCAGGACATCGTCGCGCTCCAGCTCGTCCAGCGCTGCGGCGAGCGTTGTGGGATAGCGGCGGACACCGCGCCGGGCGAGTTCCTCCTCGCTGAGCGTGCCGGGGTCCTGGTCGACGGACGGCCCGGGTTCGAGTTCATGCTCGACACCGTCGAGGCCCGCCGCGATGAGCGCGCCCAGGGCGAGATAGGGATTACTGCTCGGGTCGCTGGCCTTCAACTCCATGTTCGTCGAGCCGGCCTCGTCGCCCCAGTAGCGCGTCGGCACGCGGACGCCCGCCTCGCGATTCTCCAGGCCCCACGCGGTGTAGGCCGAACTCCAGAAGTGCGGCTGCAGGCGGCGGAACGAGTTGACCGTGGGGGTGGTCAACGCGAGCAGCGCGGGCAGGTGCTTCACCACTCCCGCGATGAACTGGTAGGCCAGTGGACTCAACCCGAAGCGGTCGTCGGGATCCAGCAAGAGATTCCGGGTGTGGTCGGCGTTCCACGCACTCCAGTGGATGTGGGCGCCGTTGCCGGCCTCACTGGCGAAGGGCTTGGGCGCCAGTGAGGCGACGAGCCCGTGCTGGGCCGCCACCGCCCGCACCGTCTGGCGGTAGGTGATCTGGTTGTCGGCGGCGCGGAGGGCGGGCGCGTGGCGGATGGAAAGTTCCTGCTGGCCGGGGCCGAGCTCCGGATAGTACTGCTCCACCACCAGCCCCTGGGCCGTCAGCGCGGAGACGATATCCTGCATCGTCTCCTCGGCCGCATCCATCCCGATCCCACTGAAGCAGAGACTGCGATCGAGCGGAACAAACCCGCCATCGGCCTTCTGCGCCAGATAGAACTCATTCTCGAAGACGGCATCGAGGGAGATGCCCTGCTCCTGGACGCGCGCGATCATGCGCTTCAAGAATGAGCGCGGGTCGAGCTCCCATGGCGTGTGGTCAAGGGTGAGCATGTCGGCCATCATCTGCGCGCTGCGGGAGGCGTAGGGGAGCACGGTGAACGTGTCGGGGTCCGGGACGAGGCGAACCTCGCCGACCGGACCGTAGGTCGCGCCCGGTGCGAGGAAATCCAGGTTGGTCATCGACATCATGCCCTTGACGAGCCCGATGCCGCTTTCCATGCGTTGGGCGAGGTGATCCACGTGGGTCGTCTTGCCGCGGATGATTCCGCCATTGTCGCAGTAGAGAAAGCGCACGAGTTGCACGCCTCGCTCTTTGGCTTGACGCACGATTTCGTCTGTTGTCATCGCTGCTCGTCCTCACGATAACAGGAGGGCCTGACGAATGGCAGGATCAGAGCGGGGACCACCCCTCACAAAAACTCGAAGTACTCACTCCGCTCCCACTCGTCCACGCGATTGTAGAACTCGGGCGTGCCGTAATCCTCGATCGCCGCATTGGCCTTGCCGATCTCGTGCCGCTTCACGGCGGTGAAGAGTTGGATGAATTCGGGCCCCAACATCTCTTTGAGGACCGGATCCTGGTCCAACGCGTCCAGGGCATCGTCCAACCGTGTCGGGAGGTCAGTCACGTCGCTCATCCCGTAGGCGACCCCGCTCACCGGGGCTGGTAGCTCCATCTTATTCTTCAAACCGTCGATCCCGGCCGCCACCGACGCTGCCATCAGGACGTAGGGATTCGACGCACCGCCACCGAGGCGATTTTCGATGTGCGTGCTCTCGTCCCTGGTCGCCTTGACGCGCCAGCCAGTCGTGCGATTCTCGAAGCCCCAGGTCGCGTTCGTCGGGGCGAAGGAGTAGAGCCGGTAGCGCTTGGCGCAGTTGACGGTCGGCGCGGCGAGCGCGCTGAGGGCGGCCGCGTGGGCGATCTGGCCGGCGAGATAGTGACGGCAGATTTCGGAGATGCCGTCCTCGCACGACGTGTCCACGAAGACGTTTTTCCCCTCCTGCCACAACGACTGGTGATAGTGGCAGCCGTTGGCGCTGCGGTCGATGAAAGGCTTGGTCATAAACGAGGCCATCATCCTGTGCTGCTGCGCGATCTCTTTGACTCCATTCTTGAAGGTGAAGGCGTTGTCAGCCGCCGTGATCCCCCACTCAGGCGCAAAATTGATCTCCATCTGCCCGGGCCCGTACTCAGCATTGGACGTGATGATATCGACGCCAACGGCTTCCATTCCGCGCAAGATATCGTACACCAGGGCCTCATTGAAGTTATTCCGCAGGGTCGCGAAGATTTGAATACCGGGGAAGGGCGGCTCGTGCGTCGCAGCGTCGACGAGGTAGAACTCGTATTCGAAACCGCTCAGCAGGCGGTAGCCCATCGCCTCGAGCTCGTCCAGCAGCTTTCTCGCGACCAGTCGCGGCGCGGCCATGGCCGGCCGGCCGTCGATGAAGGAGGGCTCGCACAAGACGCGCCCGGTTTTGGTGGTCCACGGCACCAGATGAAACGTGTCGAGATCGGGCTTGATCCGGCTGTCGGGGAAGCCAAGCTCCTCGAGATAGCCGGTGCCTGGAGCGACGCCCGCCTGGGCGTCAAAGCCGAGTTGGCCCAGTAAGAAGTTCAGTCCCTGCTCGGCGAAGCGCTCAAAGTGCCGCGCCGGGACCGTCTTGGAGCGCGCGATGCCGTGGGTATCGCTCTGCTCGAAGCGGATGAATTCGACGTCGCCGGTTTGGATGAGGTCGCGGATGTCTGTCAGTTTCATAGCTGCACTCCAGGACGGCTTCGTCTGTCCCTCCCCCCACGGGAGGAGGGACAGACGACGGATAGACGGTCGGTTACGGTGCTGGGACTTTCTCAGGAACGACTTCGGCGGCAAGGGTGAACTGACCGTTCTTGACGGCGATGATCGTCACGCCCTTCTGGGGCACATGGCTCTCCGGGCTGAAGGTGATGGAACCGGTGATGCCGGGGAAATTCTTGGTCTCCTCGATCGCCTTCTTGATCGCGGACGCGTCGGTCGAGCCGGCGCGCTTGATCGCATCCGCGATGAGGTACATCGTGTCGTAGCCGAGCGCGGCGAAGGCGTTCTCGGGATCGTGGTTGTACTCCGCCTTATAGGCCGCGATGAACTTCTTGATGCCCTCGGTGCCGCCGCTGGCGTCCATCAGGGCGTGGGTGGTGAAGAAGACATTCTCGGCCGCCGGGCCGGCCACGCTGACCAGGTCAGGCGTATCGTAGCCGTCGCCGCCGACGACCGGGCCGGTGATACCGGCATCGCGGAACTGCTTGACGACCGGGCCGACGTTGTAGGGCATGGCCGAAATGAAGTAGAAGTCAGGCTGTTGCGGGAGAGCCTTGACCTTGGCGATCTGCGCCGAGAAGTCCGTGGCCTTGTCGTCGTACGAGTCCTCGAGGACGAGAGTCCCGCCAAGCTCGGTGAAGCGCGACTTGAAGTACTGGCCCAGCAAGGTCGTATACTCGACACCCTTGTCCCACAGCAGATAGGCCGTCTTGCCGTAGTTCTTGAAGCCATATTCAGCGCCCGCCGCCGCTTGCACGTTGTCGCCGAAGCAGGCCAGGAACATCGTGTTACCCACCTGAGTAGGGATCTTGGGGGAGGTGGCGCCGGCGGTGATGAACGGCAGGCCCGCCTTTTGGATCGTCGGCCCCGCGGCCAGCACCGAGTCGGTATCCGTGAAGCCAATCACCGCATCGACTTTGTCCTGCTCGACAAACTGCTTGGCCACCTGGGCCGTCACATCCATCTTGTACTGGCTATCGTGGATGATCAGGTCAACCTGCCGCCCGAGGACTCCCCCCGCGGTGTTGATCTCCTTGGCGGCCAGCTTCGCGCCGTTGGCCGCCGGCAGGTCCAGGGCCGATTCGTCGCCGGTGAGGGCGAAGCCGCCACCAATCTTGATCGGCCCGCCGGATGATCCGGAAGTACCGGTCTGGGGGGCCGCAGCGGGTTGCCCCGGGCAGCCCGTGAGCAACAACATCGCAATCACGGCAAGGGCGAAAACTCTGCTTTTCATGGCCTCTCCTCGTTTCTCCTCGCTAGGAAACGTAGATGGACGACGCCAGAAGACACTCTGGACCACCCCATCTCTACAGGTGATCCTGAAGCGTCCCCGGCACACCTTCCTGAGCGGTATGCTCCGCCGAGACTCGCGCCTCACCTCCCTCCCCAAAGAGCCGATCGAGGGCGACCTCGCGCTGGCCGAGGAGCCCCTCGCGGCGATAGATGATGATCAGGATAAAGATCACCGCCAGGATGATCTGGCTCATCCCATAGAGCAGCGTGACATCCTCGATGCGCCGCAACGCTTCGGCGAGCGCGATGACGAGGATAGCGCCGATCACCGACCCGCTGACCGAGCCCATCCCCCCGATCACGAGCATGGTGATCACCCGGAAGGTCAGGTCGAAGTAGAAGACCGTGGGCGAGAAAGAGGTGATAAAGTGCGCGTACAACGACCCTGCGACGGCAGTGAAAAATGCGCTGACGACGAAGGCCAGCAGACGCGGCGCCATCACGGCGATCCCGATCGACTGGGCAGCCCGGCGGTCCTCCCGCTGGGCGAACATCGCCCGCCCAAACGGTGATCGTTTCAGCCGCCAGACCACGTAGAGGGTGAGCAGCGTCCAGACCCATACCCACCATAGGTTCGTGTACGGAGTGACATTCGAGAAGGTGCGCGAGCCGCGCGTGAAGCTGTCGGCGTTGAAGAGAATGACGCGCACAATCACGAGAAAGCCGAGCGTCGCGACGGCGACGAAATGCCCCGACAACCGCATCAGCACGGCGCCGACGAGGAGCGCGACGAGGGAGACCAGCAGTGCGCCGATCAGGGTTGCCATCAGAAAGCCGAGCGGAAACGGGCCGAGGTGAAAGTCGAAGTGGACCCCCGCGAGCCAGGCCGGCAGGTTGGGCAGGTAGTCGTGCTTCTCGCGCAAGGGGAGGGTGAGAATTGCCGCAACATAGGCTCCCAAAGCCATGAAGCCGATATGCCCCAGAGAGAAGACGCCGGTGAAACCGCTCGCCAGGTTCAGGCTGAGGACCAGGATCATGAAGATCCCCAGGTTGATGAACAGCCCCTGCCAAAATGCGAGGCCCGACGCCTCCAGAAGCGTCAGGACGGTCGCCAGCGCCAGCATGGCAACGAGTGGCCCGGCAGCCCGGTGTGCCTCTCTCATTGCATCTCCTCACGTTCGACGCGGCCCAGGATTCCACCCGGCCGGAAAAGCAAGATCAGGATCAGCGCGACGAACACGAAGGCATCCCGGTAGCTGGTCAACGAACTGGGCAACCAGCGCTGGAGGAACGCTTGCACACCGGGCGAAACCATACCGGCCGGGAGGATGTCGCCGATGCCCGGCACCGCCGTCAACAGCACCTCCAACGCCCCCAGGGCATAGCCGCCCACGACGGCCCCGGCGATGCTGCCGAAGCCCCCGATCACGGCGGCGATGAACGCTTTGAGGACCGGGGTGAAGCCGATGTAGGGGTTGATTTGCCCGGCCTGGACGGCGAAGAGCAGTCCGGCGACGGCAGCGAGGCCTGAGCCAATGGCGAACGCGGTCGCAACGACGCGGTTGACATTGATCCCCACGAGTTGCGCGGCGGTCAGGTCTTCGGCCGCCGCGCGCATCGAGAGCCCCAGCGTGGTCCGGGTCACAAACAGTGAGAGCAAAACGAGCAGGACGGCGCCGGCGACCAGGCTGACTATATTGAGTTTCGGCACTGTGATGGGACCAAAGGCGATCACACCGTTCAAGACGGCGGGCGAGGGAAACGCGATCTGGATCGGCTTCCCGGCCAGGCGGGTGGTAAGCAGAGTGCTGTTCTGGAGGATTTGGCCGACGGCGAAGGAGGTCAACAGCGCCGCCACGTCGGGCGCGCCTCGAATCGGACGGTAGGCGATCCACTCCATCAGCAACCCGACGATGACCGTGCCAGCGATCATCACCAGCAGCGCGAGGCCAAGCGGCAGGTTGGCAAAGAGGGCAAAAGCGGCCAAATAGGCCGCCACCATCATCAGGTCGCCGTGGGCAAAGTTGATCAGCCGCAAGATGCCGAACACCATCGCCAGGCCGACCGCCATCAGGGCGTAGAGGCTGCCGGCACTCAGGGCATTGACGACCTGTTGCAGGGCGTAGTAGACAAGCGTCATGTCATCTTCCCAGGTACGACTGTTCGACCTGCGGATCGCGTTTGAGATCGCCGGCCAGGCCCGTCAGCGTAATCCGCCCACTCTCCATCACGTAGCCACGGTCGGCCACCTCCAGCGCCTGGTGGACGTTCTGCTCGACGAGCAGGATGGTCGTTCCCTGCTGCTTCAACGCACGGATGACCTCAAAGATGCGCTCGACCATCAAAGGCGCCAGCCCCAGGGAGGGCTCGTCGAGGAGCAGCAGGACCGGCCGGCTCATCAGAGCCCGGCCGATGGCGAGCATCTGCTGCTCGCCTCCCGACAGTGTCCCGCCCGCCTGGTTCAACCGCTCCTTCAGCCGCGGAAACAACTGGAAGATCCAGGCCAGGTCGGCCTGGAGCAACTGTCCATTTTTCCGCTGCACAGCGCCCAATATCAGGTTCTCGCGCACAGTGAGCCCGCCGAAAATGCGGCGCCCCTCCGGACACTGCGAGATTCCCAGCGCAACAATCCGGTCGGTCGCGGCACGCGTGATGTTCTGGCCGCGATAGAGAATCACACCCTCACGCGGTCGTAGCAGCCCGGAGATTGTCTTGAGGGTAGTCGATTTGCCGGCACCATTCGAGCCGATCAGCGCGACCAGTTCCCCCTCGTTCACACTGAACGAGACACCGTTGAGCGCGCGAATATTTCCGTAGTAGACCGAGACGTCCTGCAGTTCAAGCATACGTTGCCTGACCAAGATAGGCTGCGATCACATCGGGATTGTTGCGAACCGAGACGGGATCGCCCTCGGCGATGAGCTCGCCGTAATTCAGAACCTGGATCTGCTCGCAGAGATTCATCACCAGCGGAATATCGTGGGCGACGAGGATGATCGTGATCCTGAGGTCATCCCGCAGGCGGCGGATGAGCATCAATAGCTCATTCGTCTCGTTTGGATTCATGCCGGCATTCGGCTCATCCAGGAGCAGAATCTTCGGGTCGATGGCCACCGCCCGGGCGATCTCGAGCCGGCGTTGATCGCCATAGGGCAGATTGTGCGCCAGGTGATCCCGCCGTCCGGCGAGACCCACCAGTTCCAACAGATCGCGAGCGCGAGCGTCGAGCTCACGCTCGCGCCGCAAGAAGGAAGGCGACGACACCAGGGTGCCGAGAAGCGACACCGGCATCTGGCTCTGCAGAGCGACCTTGACGTTGTCGAGGACACTCAAATTCCCAAAGAGGCGGATGTTCTGAAAGGTGCGCGCGATGCCGAGCCGCGCGATGCGATGGGCCGGCAGCCCCGTGATGTCCTGTCCCAACAGGCGGGTGGTCCCTGAGGTCGGCTTGAGGAAACCGGTCAGCAAGTGAAAGAGGGTCGTCTTCCCAGCACCATTCGGCCCGATGACACCATGAATCACGAGCGGCACCAACCGCAGCTGATAGTCGTCGAGCGCACGCAAACCTCGGAAGTACTTCGAGAGGTTCTGCACTTCCAGGAGGGGGGGTGAGGTGGGGTTGATGACAGACCACTCCCGCAAAAAAGTCACTCTCACTGGCACAGGTGGGTCATGTTGAGAGAAGAGCGCGTTACACCTGTCCAATGGGAGCGACGAGGATCCCAGTCGAACGGAAATTATCACACAATCAACGGTACACGTCAAGCAACAGGACGAACAATTCGGTCACGAAAGGAGCGTTAGACCGAAGGGCGAACGGCATCCAGCCGTTTCTAGGATTGGGAGCGCCAACCGATCCGGGATCCGCCTCGTGGACAGCCGCGTCCCGCTGCACGCTGATAGCAGTCCAGTGGAAATCGGGTCGAAGGTGCACCGCACCTCATACACACATCCCCCTCCACTTTGAGCGTCTCGCTTACGGCTGCATGTTCCTCGGCCCTCGTCCCATGAATTCGTGGCAGTGCTCGCAGGTCGGAATGACCACAGAGCGGACGGTGAACTGGTCAATGTCGCTGGCGGGTTGGTGCGCGACGTGGCAACCGACGCAGCGAATATCGCTGGGGGCGTCCACGTCGGTGAGGAGGGTGTGAAAGTGGTTCTCAAACGATTGGTCGGTGATGTAGTCCGTTTCGTGGCACCGGATGCAGTTGGTATCTGGTAGCGGCGCGTCCAGCCGGGCCGGCTGCCGGGCCCGGCCCAGGAAGAAC
>DOUV01000564.1 GCA_003520455.1 Chloroflexota bacterium
AGAGTCGTCCTGCGGCGCGGGCTGGTGCGGTGCTCGGCCGCCAGCCCGCGCCGCGCACTTGATTCCAGAAAGGGAGAGGGTGGTTGATAAGAGGACCGGGATTTCGAAGGACGAAGGGCGCCGCGGGGCGAACCACGACGGATAGGGCTGATACGTTCCGCACCCTGGAGGGCAGAGCGACCCAGACGATGAGGGAATCGTGTTGGAGTATTAATAAAAGATCGCGCAGACCCGGTGGTGCAAGGGTTATCGTCGACGTACGGGCCATCCCGCTGACTGATTTCAGCAAGTCGGGACAATCCAGCGCTAATTCGCTAGCGGCGGAACCGGCCAGGTGCCGTCCCATGCCGCTCATATCGAAGGTGGTTTGACCGCGGGCCTGCCGGGGACCGCTTCGTCCCGGCTACGCCGCCTTCTCGAACTCGGCAGGAAGTTCGTTCCCGGCTCGATCAAAGAGCAGTGGCTCGGCGTTCCCCACGATCACAGCTTCCGTGACCTCGACTCGCCCGATATCCAGCCGTGAAGGGATTTCGTACATGATCTCGAGAAGCACCGACTCGATGATCGTGCGGAGGCCGCGAGCGCCGGTCTTATACTCCAACGCCCGGCGGGCCGCAGCGCGCAGCGCTTCGTCAGTGAAGTGCAACTCGACCTTGTCGAGGCCTAAGAGCTTATGGTATTGCTTGATCAGGGCGTTCTTGGGCTCGGTCAGCACGCGCACGAGCATCTCTTCGTCGAGCGGGTCAACGCTCACCGTGACGGGCAGGCGCCCGACGAACTCGGGGATCATTCCGTAATGCATCAGGTCGTCGGGTGTGACCTGGTGCAACAACTGGCTCGTGGTCGGCTCCCACCGCTCCCGGTCGGTCTTGCTCTTGAAGCCGATCGCGCCGCGCGTCCCGGCGCGGTCGCCAATGATCTTCTCGAGCCCTTCGAACGCGCCACCGCAAATGAAGAGGATATTGCGGGTGTCGAGCTGGATGAAATCCTGGTGGGGGTGCTTGCGACCACCTTGGGGTGGAACATTCGCTATGGTCCCCTCGATGATCTTCAGCAGTGCCTGTTGGACGCCCTCGCCCGACACGTCCCGCGTGATCGAGGGATTGTCGCCACTCTTGCGGCTTGTCTTATCAATCTCGTCGATGTAGACGATCCCGCGCTCGGCGCGCTGGATGTCGAAGTCGGCTGCCTGAATAAGGTGTAAGAGAATGTTCTCCACATCCTCGCCCACGTAGCCGGCCTCCGTGAGCGCGGTGGCATCGGCAATGCAGAACGGTACGTCGAGGATGCGCGCCAGTGTCTGGGCCAGGAGGGTTTTCCCGCAGCCGGTGGGTCCCATCAAGAGGATGTTAGACTTTTGGATCTCGACATCGTCGAGATGGCCCCCCACATTGATGCGCTTGTAGTGGTTGTAGACCGCCACGGAGAGGACCTTCTTGGCGCGGTCCTGGCCGACGACGTACTGATTGAGCCGCCGGTAGATCTCTTTCGGCGGGAGGACCCGCGCGCCGAAGCCTTGCGGCCGGGGCGCGGGGACCTCCTCTTCCGCCAGAATCTCCTTGCAGAGGTCTACACACTCATCGCAAATGTAGACAGAGTTGGGTCCGGCAATCAACCGATTGACCTCGTCCTGCTCGCGATTGCAGAACGAACAAAACTGGCTGGTTCCGCTGCGGCGTGTCCCGCTGCCACTACCCCTTCGCGCCATCCTTGCGCTCCTCCTCGAGTGTCAGAACCTCGTCGATGAGGCCATATTCCTTGGCCTCATCTGCACTGAAGTAGATGTCTCGATCTGTGTCGCGCTCGATCCGCTCCAGCGGTTGGCCGGTGGCCTCTGCCAAAATCTCATTGAGTCGAGCGCGCAGGCGCAGGATCTCGCGCGCTTGAATCTCCATGTCAACCGCTTGACCCTGCATGCCGCCGAGAGGCTGGTGCATATGGATCGTCGCGTTGGGCAGGGCGTAGCGGCGCCCCTTTTCGCCAGCCGCCAGCAACACCGTTCCAAAGCTCGCTGCCATCCCAACCGCAATAGTCGAAACCGGCGCGGTAATGAGTTTCATCGTATCGTAGATCGCCATGCCGGCGTAAATGACCCCTCCCGGCGAGTTGATGTACATCTGGATCTCGCGCTCGGGGTTCTCGCGATCGAGATAGAGCAGTTGGGCCACGATGAGATTCGCGATCTGATCGTTGATGCCGGTCCCGACGAAGACGATACGCTCTTTCAGCAGGAGTGAGTAGATATCGTAGGCCCGCTCGCCACGCCCCGTGGTTTCAATGACCATTGGGACCAGCCCATTCATGATGTCGCTCACGAATTCCTCCATCGTCTAGTCAGTGGCCAGTGGTCGGTGAGAGGTTACACTGCCAACAACTCAACAGTCTGGCCTCAAGGCTCGGCCTGAGGGTTGGGTTGCTCGTACCCCTGACCACGGCTATGTTTTACTCCGCTATTGAGCCGACGGCAAATCAGACCTGCTCCTCACTTGTGGCCGCCGGTTCTGCTTCCACCACCAGACTTTTGTCGATCTCAACCTCAGCGCTCAGCTCATCGCTCTCGGCGCCGTCCTCGCCCCGAATTGCTTTGGGCTCCTCCTCTTCCTCCATCTCCGGGAAGAGCGGCTCTTCGGGCCTGCCGCTCACCTCGGCGACCAGTTTGTTGACCGCCTTGCGAGTGAGCAAACGGTTGATGATCTCAGAGAAGGACTCTTCATCGCTGACGATTCGCTCTCGCAGCGGGGCCGCGCGGTCACCGTAGGGAGCGACCGCCAGGTCGATCTCGCGCTCGATTTCCTCCGGCGTTGCCTCCAGACTCCGCGCACCAATGTACTCCGTCAGCACCAATGAGCGGCGGAGGAACCGCTCGGCCCGGTCCCGGTACTCATCCTCGAGCTCAGCCCGCGTCTGGCCGATCTGGTCGAGATATTGGTCCAGGGTGAGGTCATAGCGCTTGACCTGCTCTTCCAGCTCCTCGATGAGATGGTCGATTTGGTGCTTGAGCATGGCCGGCGGATACTCAAGCTCACTGGCATCGGCCAAAGCGTCCAGCACTGCCATGGCATAGCGATTGCGCGCCTCGTACTCTGCTCCAGCCAGGAGGTTGGTCCGGACCCGCTCTTTCAGCGTTTGCAGGTCGTCAAACTCGCCCACGCTCTGGGCCAGCTGGTCGTCCAGGGCCGGCAACACCTTCTTCTTCAAGTCAAGCAGGGTCGCCCGGTAGAGTACCGTCCGCCCCGCGATGTTCTCCTCGGGCCAGTCCTGTGGGTAGACGAGGTTAAACTCTTTGACCTGATTCACCATCATACCGGCGAGCCTGGCCGGGAGGTCAGGATAGCGGTCCTCCTTCGGCTTCTCCTGGCCGGGCACCTCGATGATGGAGGTCGGCGTCTCCTCCTCCTCCTCCGGCTTCGGTTGCTCGGTCAAGACACCCTCGAATCCCTTCGCGTCGACGACCGTGGTGCCATCTATGAGATCGCCCCGCAGATCCAGGGTGATCATGTCCCCATATTGTGCCGGTCCGAGGGTCGGGATCCAACTGGCACGGCTCTCGCGCAGTTCTTCCAAGACGTCGAGGACTGCCTCGTCCTCGACATTCACAGCCTCCTCTGGGACCTCAATCCCATCGAAATCGCCGAGGACAACCTTGGGCGGCGACGGGATGACAAAGCGGAATACCAGCGGGTCCAAACTGTCGATGGCCGGCTCAATATCGTCAACATTCCAGATTTTGGTGTCGGTCTCAGCGACCGCTTGTTCCAGTGCCTTCGGCAACAGGTTTTCGACGGCGTCCTCCCGGATAGATCGCTCACCAAGGTAGTTGACAAGCACGTGATAGGGCGCTTTTCCGGGCCGGAAGCCCGGGATTCTTACGTTCTTGGCCCGTTTACGAGCAGCCTTGCGCATCTGCTCCTGAACTTGCTCGGGTTCAACCGTCACTGTGAGTTGAACCTGGCAATTGCCAAGATCCTCTTTTTGAACGTTCAACCGTCATGGCTCCTTTCCCACCCAAAGCGTCTGGCCGCAGCCAGCCTGGGGTTGATTATAACATAGGCCTCATTGCGCGGGCAAAGCCCCTGTGGGACGTCCTGTCCGTCCAAGAAAAAGGCTCGCGCGAGGCGCGAGCCTGGCATTCGGGAGATGGGAGAATCTTCCTTCCACTTCCAAAACGCACTCTCCCAGGTCGGACATGGTGGTCAAACCGTGTCCCACCAGGATGAGGCATAGAATTGTACCAGCGACGAACCGATTGAGTCAAGTCGGAAGGCAGAAGTGTGGGCAGGCTGTGGCGAGGCGGGCGCGGGGGGTGAGGGCGGTGGGAAGGCGCCTGGATCACGAACGGCACGAAAGGACGCGAAAGGCACGAAAATGAACGGCCGTTGTTTGGGCTCTTCCGCGCGGTTGGCGATCCAGAGCCCCTCGTCGCTCGGTCGCCGGCTGGCTGGACGCCGGATCGGTGGGGCAGGCCCGAGCGAAGCGACGAGCAACGTCGAGGCGAGACCACCCGGGCGCCGCCCCGGTGCGGCTCCGCTCCTGCTTGGGGATGACGAGGGGGCCTGGAAGATTGCATGAAGGGCAACCCAACCCCGGGGTACAATGCCGCCACGGGCGATGTTTATGGGTCATCTTTCCCACCTCCTGATCCGTCACTTCCGACCAAGGTGCCCGACCTTTAGGGTCAACGACCTGAAAGCCCATTTTCGGGGCCGTCAATATGTGACCGCAACATGAAAATT
>DOUV01000250.1 GCA_003520455.1 Chloroflexota bacterium
TGGAGCCGCGCCCAGCCGTAGAGCAGGACCCCGGCGACGATGAACCGCACCGCCAGCATGAGGAAGGGTGGCACGGTCTCGATGGCGACGCGAATTCCCAGGTAGGTCGAGCCCCAGATCAAGTAGACTGCGGCAAAGGCTGTCATCACCTGCCACCGGGAGGGGGCACTCGGGAGATCATGATTGGGCATCTGCCACCTCCGCCGTCACAGGCACGATTGGGAGTTGAGCGCTCTCCCGGATCGTTGACAGGACAATCGTGGTCCGCGTGGATCGGACCGCCTCGATGGCGCCGAACTGCTCGCGCAGGAGCCGTCCGAGATCCTCGGTATTCGCGCCCCGCACCTTCACGAGGTAGCAGTCCTCGCCCGCGATGTGGTGCACCTCTTGCACCTCTGGAATTTTCGCGAGCACGGCTCCCGTATCCAGCGAGCCCACCCGTTCCTCCGCCCGGACGAACACGAAAGCGAGGAGGCCCAGGCCCAGAGCCTGGGGGCTCAGCCGGGCCTCGTACCCTCGGATGATTCCTCGCGCTTCCAGCTTCCGGATTCGCTCGAAGATCGCCGATGGTGCCATTCCCACCCGGCGCGCAACCTCCGCGTTTGAGGTTCTGGCATTCTCTTGAAGGATCGTCATAATCTGAACATCAATATCGTCGATCATCCGTAATTCCTCTCTAGATAGCGATTATACGTCTAAAATACTGGCTGTGTCAAGACAAAGTGGCGGATAAGTATCTGGTCATGGGGCGGGCGGATTCAGCAGATCAAGTTGATATTCGTCAGGGTAGGTAGTTATGATCGGCACTGGAGGGCGAGCGGGACCACCCTATAGTTGAAGCACGGATGAATCGCCGCAGGACAGGAGGAAGTCGTGGCAACTGTACAATGGGTGACCGTCAAAACTCAGTGGTGTGACCGGATCGGCTCTGAGGCGAGTCTGATGGAGCACCGGGTGTATCCGGACGACCGCTTGCCAGACCTCCCGGCCTACCGGGTCACGGCCCGCAAGTGCTCGTTCGGGCTGGAGTGCAACCTGGCCGGCTGCTCTTGCCAGTGGGCCTACACCAATCAGGGTTACGATCCCTTCGAACGGGACGCGTAGACGCTGACGTCGTCAAGCCGGGGTACTCAAGGTCGCGCCATGAGGACGCGGGCCTGTTTTTGCGTGCCACGTGGCCCTGGACTGCGCGCAGATTCGATCGCGCCGCTCGCGAGGTGGATGTGACTGCGGGAACGCCTGCGTCCCAACCCGGTTGGGCGTGGTTGGGCCCAGCGCCTCTCTCGAAGCCAGCGCTCTCCGATCACCCGTCATTGGGATGTCGACCTGGGTCGAAACTGAGCCGTCGGGATTCACCCGGCGGCGAGCTGCTGTGGATTGCCGGGCGACCGTCCGCGAGTGTGGTCGCCCGGCAAGTTCCTCCCTGGATTGTCCAGGTCGGCTGACTTGGGCGGTGTTCCCTCTCTTTCCAACCCTTGCTGCTCACCGTGCATTTTCCCGCCGATTGCCTACCACAATCAATCCAGCCGCGCTCCGTTCCTGCGTCGGCCAGCAGTTGCGCCGCGCTTGACGGCGGATTTTCAGGTATAATACGATGAGTATAGAATCCGATACCTACCGCAGGAAGAAAGGTGAGGTGAGGATTATGAGTCATATCACGGCTGATTTGCGTTCCGTCATTGAGGCGGCTCCCGATCAGACCTTCCGTGCCATCGTGCGCACAGTGGATGCTCCTTCGGCCTACGTCGACCAGGCTGAGCAAGCCGGCCTGACGGTGCACCGCACCTACAAGCTTCTGCAGTGCATGGCCGTCAGCGGCCAGGGCGAGGCCCTTCTGCGACTCGCCGAGGCCCCTTGGGTGCAATCCATTGAGCCCGACAAGACGGTGACCACAATGTAGCCGGCCTGGACCGGCAGTTGACCGCCGGTCTTCTACTTACCACCAAGGAGACACCACCGTGGACGAGTCCAAGATTCATCCAGCCCTCCGCGAGGCGCTGGCCGGGGCCGCCATCCGTGAACTGGAGGCCGCGCCCCCGACCCTTCCGGTCATCGTTCGTTACACCACCACCACCCGTGCGCTGGGTGAGACGTGGGACGTCAGCCGCACGTATGCTCTGATCCCGGCGGCGGCCGGGCAGGCTACACCGGCGGAGATCGATCAGCTCAGCGAGCGCGAGGATGTGCAGGTCATCTGGCTGGATGAACCGGTCTATGCCTTTCTGGACGTCAGCGTACCGAAACTCGGAGTTCCGACGGTCTGGCAAGGGGGGAACCGGGGGGGCGGGGTCAAAATCGCCATCGTTGACACCGGTATTGATGCCGACCACCCCGATTTCAGCGGTCGCATTGCCGCGACTGCCGATTTCACGAACCAGGGTGTCCGCGACGGCCACGGACACGGGACCCACGTCGCGAGCATCGCGGCCGGGAGTGGGGCCGCCAGTGAGGGCAAGTACACGGGGGTGGCTCCTGAGGCCACGATTCTGGCGGCCAAGGTCCTCCGCAACGATGGAACCGGGCTGATGAGCGGCGTGATGGCGGGTGTCGAGTGGGCCGTCGACCAGGCGGCTCAGGTGATCAACCTCAGTCTCGGCAGTCCCGGCCCCTGTGACGGCTCCGATGCCATCAGCGCCATCTGCAATGCCGCCGTCGACGCAGGGGTGATCGTCTGCGTGGCAGCCGGCAACGAGGGGCCGGCGTCGAGGACCGTCGGCTCACCGGGCTGTGCCACGAAGGTGATCACCATTGGTGCCTCTGACGATGACGACCACATCGCGAGCTTCAGCAGCCGCGGCCCGACCCTGGACGAGCGGGTCAAGCCTGACGTGCTCTTTCCGGGGGTGAACATCATCGCGGCGCGAGCCAGCGGCACGACTATGGCCCGGCCGGTCAACGACTTCTACACGAGTGCGAGCGGCACCAGTATGGCCACGCCTCACGCCAGTGGAAGTTGCGCCCTGGTCTTACACGCCAGGCCAGGTCTCACCCCCGAGCAGGTCAAGGATATCTTCAAGCAGGCGGCGTTGGATCTGGGGCTGGATCCGAACACTCAGGGCGCAGGGCGCGTGGATGTGGCTCGCGCCGTCCAGCTGGCGAGGGGCGAGCAGCCCGAGCCGACACCCGTG
>DOUV01000616.1 GCA_003520455.1 Chloroflexota bacterium
CGGCGCGCGCCGCCCGTGCGCTGGCTCTGCTCAGCATCCTGCCCTTGGGACTCGAGGTGGTGGACCTCTTAACGACCTATCTCATCCTGCCACGTGACGTCACTGAGTTGATTCACTCGCTGGGGATCCTGTTCGCGCTGTCCGCGTTTGCGTTGGTCTACCTCAATTACCTCCCCGAGACCAACTCTCTCACGGTGAAACTGGTCGGCATCACGCTCGCGACCATCCTGGCGGTTGTCGGGAGCCTGGGATGGATTGTGACGCCTGCCTACGTTGCGGCGTACCACGATGACCGATTCATCACCGACAGACAGACCCTCCGCTTCACCCCCAGTTCCAAAGGGGGATACGCGGTTACCGTGGCCCCGTTCCACTTTGACAGCGATCTCGGGACAGATCTGAGCCCTGGCATTGTGCGGATTAACCTGGCATTCGACTTTCCCTTCTACGACCAGGTCTGGCGCGAGGCCTTCATTTCCGAGGACGGGATTATCAGCTTTGGGCAGCCCCTCAATTCGCAAGATGTCAAGTACCGTTACGGTTCGGCGCCGGCGATCTTTCCGCTCCATCTGGACCTGGTGATCGACCCCGATGGATTGTCGGGAGATAATGGGCTCTTCGCCAAGAGCGCCGCCGACCGCCTGACCATTACCTGGTACCGTCTGCGCAAAGCTTGGGACCGCGACACGCGCTACACGTTTCAGTTGGTGCTCTATCCTGGCGGCGGCTTTGATATCACGTACAATGGCCTGCCGGCGAGAGAGCTGTACGCCATTCAGGAGCCCAGGGACGCCGCGTGGCTGATCGGCGCGGTGCCAGGCTCGGCAGCGTTGCGGCCGAACCACATTCGCTTTACGGCCGATTTACCCTCTCCCAGCAGCGACCGCAGCGGCATCGTGGAAGACTACTACCTCTCCTTTCGCCGCTATCTTCACCACCTGTACCTCCCCCTGGCTTACCTTGTGATGGGCAGCAGCGTGCTCATTCTCATTTGCTTTCCGATGTTCTTCCGCCCCACCCTGGTGAGCCCACTCGCCAGGTTGCTCGAGGGGGTAAGACAGATCAACACCGGCAATCTTGAGGTGACCATGCCGGTCCAATACTACGATGAAATCGGGTTTCTCACCCAATCGTTCAACGACATGGCGGCGGCGCTCCACAATGGGACCGGAACTTTGCGGCGGCGGGCGACAGAACTCGAGGCGCTCGCCAGTGTGTCCTCAGCCTTGCGCCAGGCCAAAACGTCGCAGGATATGATTCCCATTCTGATTGAAGCGACGGTCAAGGCGTTGGGGGCCGAAGCGGGTGCCATCCTTCTGCTCGAAAACGGCGGCCTGATGGTGGCCGGCGTCCACGGATCGCTGCGAGCGGTGCTGGGGGATCGGATTCTTCCTGATAGTGTTCTGTGCTGGCCGATGCTTCAGGCCGGCCAACCAGTATGGTCGGAACTCGTTGGACAGGGCCGATGCGCGGCTTGCGGACTCTGCCAGGCCCTGGTCCAGGGCCGGCAGACGCTGGCGGTTGTCCCACTTCAGTCGTCAGACCAGACCCTGGGGCTGCTGCAGGTTGCCTTCGACCGGCCTGGGGGGCTGCCGGAGGAGCACCGCCGGCCACTGGTGGCCATTGCCGAGATGGGTGGCAACGCCCTGCAGCGGGCCAGGACGATGGAGATGCTGGAGCAACTGGTCCAAGATCGGACGCGTGATTTAATGGCGCTGTACGAAGTCACGGCAACGACCACCCGGCATCTTGATCTTCAAGTCGTCCTGGAGCGGGTGTTGCAGAAGGCGGTGGAGGTGATTGGTGGCGAGGCCGGTGTCATTCATCTGCTGGATGAAGCGGGAGAAACGTTGCATTTGGCCGCTCAACATGGCATCCCGCCCGTGCGGAGCGACCTCCTGCAGGTTCAACGGGCCGGAGGGAACCTGTGGAGCCGGGTCGTTGAGCGGAATGAAACGGTCATCGTACGGATCCGGAGGGTTTCTGAGGCCCGCGCGGCCTGCTACGCCGGGGTACCGATCCAGGCCAAAGGGCGAACGCTGGGCGTACTCAGTGTGTTCGCAGAAGCAAGCCATCGCTTTTCCGCGGAGGACATTGCCCTGCTGACGGGGATTGCCGACCATGTTGGGGCTGCCGTCGAGAGCGCCCGACTGCACCGGCGGGCCGAGGAAGTCGCGGTGCTGGAAGAGCGCCAGCGGCTGGCGCGCGAGTTGCACGACGCTGTCACTCAGACGCTCTTCTCGGCCAGCCTGATCGCGGAAGCCCTTCCTCGCGTGTGGCACCGTGATTCAGAGGCGGGGCGACGCGGTCTGGAGGAACTGCACCGGCTGACGCGCGGGGCGTCGGCCGAGATGCGCACGCTGCTGCTGGAATTGCGCCCGGCGGCGCTGACGGAGAAGCCCCTGGACCAACTCCTCGGTCATCTGGCGGAAACCATGACCAGCCGAACCCGCGTGCCAATCAGCCTGGCTACGGACCCGGACTGTCTTCTGCCGGAGGACGTTCAGATCGCGCTCTACCGCATTGCTCAGGAAGCACTCAATAACGTTGCCAAACACGCCAGCGCCGGCCAGGTCTCTGTGGAACTCTCCTGCCAACGGCAACAGGTTACCCTCCGCATCCGCGACGATGGGGTCGGTTTCGACTCGCACGACGTCCTGCGCGACCGCGTGGGGATGGGCGTCATGCGCGAGCGGGCGGCGCGCATCGGTGCGGCTCTGGAGATCACGAGCAGGCCAGGCCAGGGGACCGAGGTCGTAGTGGTGTGGCCGGCGTGATGCGTGAATGATTCTTTCACGCATCACGGCTTGATTTCAAGAGGTTGACGGGCTCGAGGTGAGATCATGAATATGTCGCCCTCCATTCGCGTTATGGTGGTTGATGACCACCCGGTGGTCCGGGGTGGGATCAGGTTTACCCTGCTGGCCTTTGACGATATCGAACTGGTCGGGGAGGCCGGCAGCGGTGAGGAGGCGCTGCGCCTGTGTGCTGAGGTCCAACCGCACGTTGTCCTGATGGATCTGAAGCTTCCTGGGATCGATGGCGTTGCCGCGACACGCGCCATCTGCGAGCAGTACCCGCAGGTGCAAGTGATTGCCCTCACCAGCTTCCAAAAGGCAACGCTGGTGCAGGATGCTTTGCGGGCGGGGGCGATTGGCTACCTGCTTAAAGACGTGGCGATGGACGACCTGGCGGCGGCTATCCGCGCGGCCCATGCCGGGCGTGCGGTGCTGGCGCCGGAGGCGGCTCAGGCGTTGGTGGAGGCGACCACCCAGCGTGACCTGGGCGCCCCGCCGGCGGGTTCAGGGCAGGCTCTGACCGGGCGACAGCGGGAAGTGTTGGCCCTGATGGTGAGGGGGCTGAGCAACGCCGCGATTGCCGGGCGGCTGTCGATCAGCCTGCCCACTGCCAGGTTCCATGTCAGCCAGATTCTCGACAAGCTGGGCGCGGCCAACCGCGCCGAGGCCACCGCCCT
>DOUV01000614.1 GCA_003520455.1 Chloroflexota bacterium
CGCATCCACGGAACGGAGCGGCGCGGCGCGATGGGCATCTACGACCGTGAATACGCACGACGCGATGGCGGCGGGGGCGGCGTGCCCGGACGGCGTGTCGCTCGCGTCAGCGCGCTCTCCATCAACACCTGGCTCATCATCGTCAACGTCGCAATCCACGTGCTGGCGAACACGGTGCTGTTCCCCTGGCTCTACGAGGTCGGCCACTTCTCCACGAAGAAGGGGTTCCAGGAACTCGAAGTGTGGCGACTGGTCACGTTCCAGTTCCTCCACAGCCCGAGCACGATCTGGCACCTCTTCTTCAACATGTTCGGCCTGTTCGTCTTCGGCGGTCTCGTCGAGCAATACCTCGGTCGAAAAAAATACCTCGCCTTCTACCTCGTCTGTGGCATCTTCGGCGGCCTCGCCTACCTCCTGCTGAATCTGCTCGGGCAGATCCCGGGACTCGCGCTGCCGGGCGTGCTCTTCCACGACGCGGCCACCCCGCTCGTCGGCGCCTCAGCGGGCGTCTTCGGCGTCATCATGGCCTGCGCCTACATCGCCCCGAACACGATCGTTCAACTCATCTTCCCGCCCATCCCGCTCCGGATGAAGTGGTTTGCCTACGGCTACGTCGCGCTGGCCGCGGTCAACCTGCTCGCTGGAGGGGCGAATGCCGGCGGCGATGCGGCTCACCTCGGTGGCGCGGCCGCGGGGTTCTTCTTCATCCGCAACTCGCACCTTCTGCGAGACTTCTTCGACGTGCTGAAGGATTCGCGGCGCGAGGGCGGCTCGCAGCGCGCCGAACGCCGCTCGACCAACGAGGATGAGGTCGGCAGAGTGCTGGAGAAGGTCCGACAAGAGGGCCTTGGAAGCCTGACCGAACGCGAGAAGCGCATCCTTCAGCGCGAAACCGAATCCAAACGCGGCACCAGGTAGGCCGGGTCGGAGTGGCGAATGGGTGGTGCCTTGCGGTTCGAAATCCATGCCCGATCGCGCCGATCCGGTGCACGCGTGGGACGGATCACGACGCCCCACGGATCGTTCGAGACGCCTGCGTTCATGGCCGTCGGCACCAAGGGTACGGTCAAGGGTATCGTGCCGCCGCTGCTGGCCGCGACGGGAACCGAGGTGATGCTCTGCAACACCTTTCACCTGCTGCTCCGCCCGGGCGAGCAGGTCATCCGCTCACTCGGCGGGCTGCATCGCTTCACGGGCTGGGCCGGGCCGATTCTCACCGACTCCGGCGGCTACCAGGCCTACTCGATGGCCGACCGCAATGCCATCGACGACGACGGCGTCACGTTCCGCTCGATCGTGGACGGCGGCAGTGTGCGACTCACGCCCGAGCGGTCGATCGAGGTCCAGAACGCCCTTGGCGCGGACATCATCATGGCCTTCGACGACTGCCCACCCTCGATCGATCCGACGGCCGGCGCGGCCAACCAGACACGCCTCCGACTCGCGGCGGCCCGCGATTCGGCCGGGCAGGGTGAATACGACCACGCCGCTCGTTTGCGCGCAGCGAACGAACGCACGATCCGGTGGCTCGAACGGTGCAGGCAGGCCCACGCCCGCCCGAACGATCAAGCGCTCTTCGGCATCGTGCAGGGCGGCACGGACCTCGACGCGCGGGCGTGGTGTGTCGAGCGTGTCTGCGGCGTGGACCTGCCGGGCTACGCCATCGGCGGGGTCGCAGTCGGTGAAGACCACGCCCGAATTGCCGAGGTCACGGCGTTCACCGCGCCGAGACTGCCGACGGACAAGCCTCGCTATCTGATGGGTGTCGGCTACGAGCGAGACCTCGTAGCGGCGGTGCTCGCCGGCGTGGACATGTTCGACTGCGTCCTGCCGACCCGAAACGGCCGCAACGGTCAGGCCTTCACGCGAACCGGCATCCTCCGTCTTCGCAACGCGGAGCACACGACCGACCCCCAGCCGATCGAGCCGGGATGCGACTGCCCGGCCTGCGACCCGGCCCACCACGGGTGGGGGGCGCCGAAGGGGGACTGTTTCTCTCGGGGCTACATCCGGCATCTGTTCATGGCCGAGGAGATGCTCGGGCCGATCCTGGTCAGCTTGCACAACCTCCGGCTCTTCCAGAGGGTGATGTTTGATATCCGGCGGGCGGTGGTAGAAGATGACTGGCTCTCGCTTGCCCGGGCGTGGCCCCGGGCGGCGGAGGGACTGCCGGCGTCCCTGCGGTCGTAGGGCGAGGCCTTGGTGGTGGGCGTCGAAGGTGACGCTTGGCAGGTGGGTAGCCCCGGTCGGGCCGGATCGATGGCCTTCCGGGGGATGGGAGCCGCAACGGATGGTCGAGAATGCGAGCATCATCGTCCCATGGACCCTGGCCCAGGATGCGGGGGAGGGATACGTGCCCGGTCTCCAGGGAAACGGTTCAGCGGGTCTGCCGCCGGCGGGGCCGCAGGGAGCGCCGCCTTCGATGTTCGGCGGATCGTTCATCTTCATCCTGCTGGGCCTGATGGTGTTCATGCTGGTGATGACTGCGATGCAGGGCCGCAAGGAGAAGCGGCGCGTGGCCGAGATGCTCGCCGCTCTCAAGAAGGGCGACCGCGTGCAGGTCCCCGGCTTCGGCAGCTTCAGCGTCTCCAAGCGCGCCGCGCGCAAGGGCCGCAACCCCGCGACACCACTGAGCCCATCATAGTGGCGATCGAACAGGTGATCCGCCGAATCTGTGCCAACGTGGAGCGAGCCTGAGGTCAAGAAACCGCAGTACCGTGTCGGATGCTGCAGATCGGACCGCAAGTTCCCGCATGCCTCGAGACCGCCCCCGGAAACAAGACAGCCCTCTCCAAAACGCAGCGCTGCGATCGCCCTCACCCGTGCTGCCAGGTGGGACCTGCCGGCACGGGTCAAAGCCGTCTTCGCTGAGGAAGCCACATCTCGAGACCACTAAATCTTAGTTCGGTGCCTTCCTGACCGCCTGACTACTCAGAGAGTATCACGCCGGTAGTCCTGAACTCGTCGGCGCCATCACCAACGGCCCGACTCACACCAGAGCGCTCCAATGTCGGCATAACCTCAACATTCCCGAGACCTGGCTCGAAATGCTCAGCAGCGGTCTCAACGGTCGGGTTAATCGCTGGACCGCCAACAGGCCAACGACGGAGGCACAAAAGGATCACTGATGACCTCGTCAACGGGGCCAAACCTTAAGTCGTGTACTTCACAGCTACAGTCGGAAGCGGTGTAACTCTTTCGACGGCACACCCTGGGGTTCTCGCCCACGTCACCTCCAGGCCGGTCTTCACGCAATTCTCCGTGAACTGTTGACACACCAATAGAATAGTGGTATATTTGTCCCAATTATGAAATAGTGTTTCATAATATGAAACAATGTCCCGAGAATTGAAGGCCCAGCAGGGTCTTTAGACTGACGGAGAGTCCGCGTTTCACATAGTACCTATCTTCGGGTGCTGTTCCTCAACTCCCTTGATGGGCATCTGAGTCTAGCGGTGGAAACAGATGCTCGATTTGAGACAACTGGTCCAAAAACCAGGGTGGAACGTGATAGGAAAGCAGTTCAGTCGTCGTCCAGGTATGATCCGTGATGCCGGCGGCCATGGCAGAGGTGCGAGGTTGCCAACGCCGCGGCGAACCTGAGCCGCGCGTTGGTTCAGGGGGCGCGAGTTCGTGACGCAGGCTCGCATGTGGCAGGATCAGATGAAAGTAGGCGAGCGACAACCAGAGCTGCTTTTCAAACCAGGCCAGTTCTTTCGAAAAGTCATTCGTCTGTCGGGTCAGGTGACGATTGCTTTGGCGCTGAGTGCGGGTTCACGCTCCACAAAACTGGTGTATTGATGCTCTTACTCACCACTGATTCGGTCAGGCGCTTGGTAACGGTCTCTGGGTCACCAAAGACGATCCTCGAACTGACCACGATCACGTGGCCTTTCCCACGCACTTTCACAACTTGGGCATCCTGTAAGCCTGGCGGAGGCACGCGGTGGGGCTTTGGGAACCGCCCATGGTCCCCGTGGCGTTCCGGTTGGTGCCATACGCCATAGGTGTGCAGCCGCGCAGCCGGGTATTCGGGGAACTGATCACTGGTGAACAGTGGCACGTGTCCATCGGTGACCTGCTGGGCCACCCGATCGAACCACAGGTTGGCACTTTGCTGAGTGCGCTTCCCAATGACAAAAGCCAGCACCAACCGCCAGACCGGCGCACAGGCAATTCACACCCAGGCATCGTCGTACGTCTCGTGGGAGACCTTGGCGGCGGGCCGGTTGCGCTCCTGGGTGTGTACGAAACTCCAGAGCTCATCCAACTGGCACTCCGTGACATGCAAATTGCGCCACAGATACACCATCACCCCACGACAGTGGTGGGCGGCCGGCTGAGCCAATCGCAAGCCGTATCCGTGTCAATTTCAACACTGCGCGCTGGGGCACGCAGCGAATTTCCTTCGGCCAAGGCCCGCACCGCCGTCTCAAAAATCGCTGGCGGCGCGCCTAAGTTGGAATAAGCGATCCCGTATCGCACAGAGACACACCTCCCATAGGCTTTACAGCGCCCTTGTTTTTGACCATAACTCGAGCCATTTTTGACCATCCTCCCTTCATCAAAGGGAACTCCGTAAAACCGGCAGCAACGATTGGGGCGGCAAAGTGTCTCCCAGTTCATCCTCGGCACCTCCGTTGAGCGTCACAGGCTCAACAGGGAATGCCATAGCTTTCAATTACCGACTATTCCCGTCAAGGGAGTTGAGGGATACTACCCCTGATCCCGAACCGGGCAAGAATCCAAAGCAAGTTGAAGGAGGAGCAGCCATGACGAGCCGGATCACCCGACGTGATTTCCTACGTTTGACCGGAGGCACAGCGGCCGCCAGTATTCTGGCCGCTTGTTCTCCGGTTGCGACCCCGGCGGTCGCGCCCTCAAAACCCGCCCCCGCAACAACTGCCCCGCCGTCCTCGGCAACCGCGACGCCCGCCGCGGCCGCGGGCACGCCGAGGAAAGGGGGCCTCCTGCGCTACGCGTACAATGGCGACCCGCCAACCTTAGATGTGCAGTTCACAACGACCAACGTGACTTCCTGGGTCGGGCTGCATATGTTCGAAACCCTGTTCACCTATGACGACAAGTTTGGGCCCATCCCGGACCTCGCCGATTCCTATGACATCAGCAGCGATGGGCTCACCTATACGGTCAAGCTGCGTAAGGGAATCCCCTTCCATAATGGCAAGGAGATGACGAGTGAAGATGTCGATGCTTCATTGCGCCGGTGGGGCAAATTGTCTGGCACCGGCAAGACGCTGTTCGAACGCCTCGATAGCCTGACCAGCCCCGACAAATACACGATGATCTTCAAGCTCAAGAGCGTCTACCCGCTTTTCGAAACGGCGCTCGCCATTTCCGGAAGCCAGGATCCGGTGATCTACCCGGCCGAAATCGTTAAGGAGGCCAGCGACGGGGAGATCAAACAGACGATCGGTACGGGACCCTACAAGTTTGCCGAGTGGCAGAAGGACCGCTTTCTGCGGCTTACCCGGTTTGACAACTATGTCCCTCATGGGGACAAGCCGAACGGTTATGGCGGCAAGAAGGCGGCCTATCTCGACGAGATTCGCTACATCGCCGTCCCGGATCAGGCCACGCGTGTGGCCGGCATCCTCTCCGGGGACTATGACTATGTGGATGAAGCGCCCCGCGACCAATATCCGCAGCTCAAGACCAACCCGAAGGTCAAGATTGCCCTGGATCACACCTGGCGCATGGCCGAGGACATCATCAATCTCAAGTCGGCGATCACATCGGATCAGAAGCTGCGCCAGGCCATGCAGGCGGTCCTGAATTGCGAAGAGATTCTCAAGGCGAGCCAGGGCCTCCCCGAATTCTATCGGTTGAGCCCTTCTCTGATGCTCGAGGAGACGCGCTGGGCCACCAAGGCGGGAGGCGAAGCCTTCAACCAACACAATCCCGACAAGGCCAAGCAACTCTTGCAGCAATCCAACTACAAAGGCCAAACTCTGCGCTGGATGACGACCAAAGACTTTCCGGGCTTTTATGAAGAGGCCCTGGTGGCGAGTCAGCAGATTGGGCAAATCGGGATCAAAACCGATCTCCAGGTGATGGATTGGGCCACCCTCGTCAAACGCCGCGCCAATGCCGATGATTGGGAACTCTTTACCAGCGGCTGGGGCATCTTCACCGATCCGATGCTCTCTCCGCAGTTCCTTGGCACCTACGCTGGCTGGTGGCAATCGGACAAGGCCCAGGCGCAGCGCAGCCAATTGATGGCGAAGCCCAAGTTCCAGGACCGCTTCCCGATTTGGGAGGATCTCCAACGCGATTGGTACGATGAGGTTCCTTGCCTCTATGTCGGCAACACGCGCGGCTATCGCATCATGAATCCGAAACTGATGGACGCGGACCAGCTGACGGTCGTGACCCGCGCCATGTGGAACGCCTGGTTCCAACAGTAATCTCGAGTCCCATGGGTCGACAGATCGTTCGCCGTCTGTTCACGCTGGTGCCCATCCTGATCGTGGTCGGGTTCGTCACCTTCATGCTCGGGCACCTGACCCCCGGGGATCCTGCTGCCGTTATGGCCGGCGAGGGAGCGACGCCGGAGCAGGTGCAACTGATTCGCCATTCGCTGGGACTGGATCGCCCTCTCTGGGTTCAGCTGGGCACGTGGGCTGTACGCGTGGTGCAGGGCGATTTGGGGGATTCGATCTTCATGCAGCAGCCGGTCGGGCAGGCGATCGTACAGCGGGCGGAACCGACCGGCCTGCTGGCCCTCTTTTCGCTCCTCTTTGCGATTGTGATTGGCATTCCCGCTGGCGTCATCGCGGCGATCCGGCGGAATTCGTGGATTGACCGTTTGGCCATGGGTGTCTCCCTCGCGGGCGTTTGCATTCCTTCATTCTGGCTAGGGATCTTGCTGATCCTCCTCTTTGCCGTTGAGCTCCATGCTCTGCCGGCAGCCGGGTATACCCCTCTCAGCGAGGACCCCGGGGAGACTCTCCGCTCTCTTCTGCTGCCGGCCTTTTCGCTGGGCCTGGCGCACGCCGCTTTCCTCGCCCGGATCACGCGTTCCAGCATGCTGGAGGTGTTGCACGAAGACTATTTGCGGACCGCCTGCGCCAAGGGCCTCCGCCGTAGCGCCATCTTGATGCGGCATGCGCTCCCCAACGTTCTGGTTCCCGTGCTGACGGTCATCGGCAATTCGACCGCCATCCTCCTCAGCGGGGCTGTGACCACCGAGGTGGTCTTCAACCTCCCCGGCATCGGGCGGATGATGATTCAGAGCATCGCCCGCCGGGATTACCCCGTGATCCAAGGCGTGGTTCTCACGGTCGCGGTGGTGTATGTGCTGGTAAATCTCGCCACCGACATCGCCTATGTCTTTGTCGATCCGCGGTTGCGGAGGGAATCGTGATGAGATCGGCCGCGTTGACCCTGGACCGGGTTTCGGAACGAGTCCCTCTCTCATCCCGTTCCTCCTCCCTCCACTGGCTCTGGCTGCTATCGCGTGACTCGGGCGCCCTGGTGGGCGGCTCGATCGTGCTGGCCGTACTCCTTCTCGCTCTCTTCGGCCCGTCGCTCACGGGCTATGACCCGTTTCGCGCAGAACCCTTCAACCGGCTCCTTGCGCCTTCTTCGAGTCATTGGCTGGGCACAGATGCGCTGGGTCGTGATGAGTTGACCCGCATGCTGTATGGAGCTCGGATCTCCCTTTTGGTGGGGTTAGGGACGACCCTCGCTTCGACCCTCCTGGGTGGCCTGGTGGGTCTCATCGCCGGTTACTTCCGTGCGGTAGATGGGCTCCTGATGCGCATCATGGATGGACTCATGGCCTTTCCCTCGATCCTCCTGGCCGTCGCCATCATGGCAGTGCGGGGCCCGAGTGTCGAGAACGTCATCTTGGCGATCACGGTGACGACGGTGCCGCGGTTGGCCCGGTTGATCCGCGGCCAGGTATTGGTGACCCGCGAACTGGCCTATGTTGAGGCGGCGACTGCCGTCGGTGCCAAGCCCTGGCAGATTCTGATTCGGCACATCCTTCCCAACAGTTTCTCTCCACTCATCATCCAGGGTAGCTTTACCTTTGCCGTCGCCGTCGTGACGGAGGCCTCGCTCTCCTTCTTGGGCGCGGGCGTGCCGCCACAGCAGCCAACGTGGGGCAACATGCTTCAAGAGGGCATGGCCATGATGACGGTTGCGCCCTGGGTCTCGGTCTTCCCGGGGTTGGCGCTCGCCATCACCGTCCTGGGCCTGAATCTCCTCGGCGATGGGCTGCGGGACTCGCTCGATCCCCGGATTGGTGAGGTCTCCGCATGACCGCTGTCTGGCGGCGAATGGAGACGCGAATTAGGAGAACACCATGGCATTTGCGCTTCCAGAATTGACCTGGATGGCTGGCTGGCAGATTCGGGACCTCATCACCCGAAAAGAGGTTTCCCCGCTCGAGGTGGCGCGTCACTTCTTGGACCGCATCCAAGAGTTGGATTCGAAACTGCACTGCTTCCTCGCGATTGCCCCGGGAGCAGCATTAGAGCAGGCCCAAAGGGCACAAGACGCGGTCCTGCGCCAAGAGCCGCTCGGGCCGCTGCACGGCGTCCCGGTCTCGGTCAAGGATATGTTCTGGGTAAAGGGCATGCCGGCCACTGCGGGCTCGCTGGTCTATCGCGATTTTATGCCGGATGAGGATTCGGTTCACGCGGAGAGGCTGCGAAAAGCAGGCGCGCTGATCCTGGGCAAGACCAATACCCCCGAGTTCGGACTGTCCGGCCGCACGGCCAATCGCCTGGGACCGGAATGTGTAAACCCTTGGGATTTGAAACGAACGTCCGGGGGGTCGAGTGGAGGCGCGGCCGCCAGCGTCGCGGCGGGAATGACGCCCCTGGCAATTGGGAGCGACGGCGGTGGCTCGATTCGCCTGCCGGCTGCGTTTTGCGGCGTCTTTGGTCTGCATCCGAGCAATGGCCGCGTCCCGCGCCAGGGCGGATTCGGCGGCACTCTGATCTTTTCCGGGGTGGGTCCGATCACGCGTGATATCCGCGACGCGGCTCTGTTGTTTCAAGTGTTGGCAGGTCCGGACGATCGCGATCCGACCTGCCGCCGAGAGACTCCTCCGGACTATTTGGCGTCGTTGGAGGAGGGCGTAAAAGGGCTGGCCATAGCCTGGACCCCCGACAATGGCCATATCACGGGTTCCGATGCCAAGGTGGTCGAGAGCGCCCACCAAGCCGCATGCCGTTTAGGCGAGTGGGGCGCGCAGGTAGAGGAACCGGACCTAAAGCTGGACGACCCGAGCGAAGCGATGGGAGTCATTACCCGCGCCGACAACTACGCTTTCCTGGGTCGAATCCTCTACGACGATCCGGGAACGCGCGGCCTGCTGGCCCCCTACAGCCGCATCCGCTATGCGGGGGGCCGGGAGGTGACGGGCGCCGAGTACGCGATGGCGTTGAAGGTTCGTTATCAATTCATTGCCCAGTTGGACCGCTCATTCGAACAATACGATCTCTTGGCCTCACCGACGGTCGGCTATCTCGCTCCCTGTATGGAGGATTGGCCAGAGATGGGAATGCCGCCTTCGCTCGTCGCATTTACCGAAATGGTCAATTTCTCTGGTTATGCGGCCGCTTCAGTGCCGTGCGGCTTTGTACAAGGCCTTCCGGTCGGGTTACACCTGATTGCGCGGCCCAATCAAGAGGCGTTGCTCTTTCGGGCCGCGCGTGTCCTGGAACAGGCCCAGCCCTGGTCCCCGCAACATCCCACTTGGGCCTAACCGCCACGACACCTTTCCTTATCTCAAAACTGGAGGCAGTTCCATGCAAGCGATCGTCAAGTATGAAATGGGAGATGGTCATCTCGAATTGCGCGAGGTGCCGGAACCCGAGGCCGGTTCCGGCCAGGTCAAGATCCAGGTCCAGGCAGCCGGGATTTGCGGGTCCGACCTGCACATCTGGCATGGCGATATTGGGATTCCGATCAAACCGCCCGTCGTGCTCGGGCATGAATTTGCCGGGGTGATCTCGCAGGTGGGACCGGGGGTCATGGACTTACACGTTGGTCAGCGCGTGACGGCGGAGAATTCGCACACGGTCTGCGGCCGCTGTGAATACTGCATGACGGGTGACTACAACCTGTGTACGGAACGGCGCGCGACCGGCTATGCCTTTGACGGCGCTTTTGCGCCCTACTGTGTCGTTCCGGCCGAACGCGTGCACCTTCTGCCCGACACGGTTGATTTCTTCACGGGGGCACTCTCCGACCCCATGGCCTGCGCCTATCGCGCCGTCTGCGAGAAGGGCGAGGTCGGCCCAGCGGATACGGTACTCATTACCGGCGCGGGTCCCATGGGCCTCTTTAGCACTCAGTTCGCCAAACTGTCCGGTGCCAAGGTCATCCTGGCGGGCACTCCCGCCGACCGCGAACGCATGGAGATTGGGCGCAAGCTAGGCGCCGATTGCACCGTCGATGTGACCGAACCAGAGGGAGTAGCCCAGATCACCTCCGTTGCCAGTCCCAAAGGCATTGACATCGTCTTGGAGTGTTCGGGAGCTCCGGACGGCACGCGATTGGGATTGCAGCTGGTCAAGCGGCGCGGGCGCTTCATCCTGGTGGGAATTCATGGCCATGCGTTCCCGCTCGATTGGGACCAAATTCTCTACAAAGAATTAACCGTGAAAGGGATGTTTAGCCACAAGTACATGGCATGGGAGCAGACCATCGCGCTCGCAGCCAGAGGCCAGATCCAGACCCGGCCGCTTATCACGGATGTCTTGCCCCTCTCGCAATGGGAAACCGGCTTTCGCCGGTTTGCCGAGAAAAAGGCGCTCAAGGTCATCTTTGAGCCGCAGCAGAACTAAACTGAAGTTCCTATGAAACCAGGAGTTTTTCATACTCCGGGTCGAGTTCGAATTTGGGCCAGAGGCGGGTGATGAGCGCCTCTGGGTCGAGGTTGATGCGAGCAATGAAGGCTTGGCAGGCATCGAACACGGCGCGCATGGTGGGGGAGGCGTGAGGCTGAGTGACTGCTTCGCGCATCCATTTCCAGAGGCCCTCGATGGGATTGAGGTCGGGGCTCTAGCCGGGAAGCGGGACCAACTCGATGCCAAGCTCAGCCACTGTGGCTTGGGCAATCGAAGCCCGATGGCAGGGGGCACCGTCCCCAATGAGGACGATGCGCCGGGTCGTGGGGCCGATCCACTCGACCAGGCGGCGCAGGAACTGGGCGGTATGCTCAGCGTTACAGGCGCCTTCATTCCAGAGGAAGCAGCGGCCATGGGTGAAGTCATAAGCCCCGTACCAATTGATGCGGTCGGCCAAGGCGGCACCGGCGCTCAGCCGGTAGGCCACTGGCCCCCGCTCGGCCCAGGTGTACCCCAGGTCGAGATCGCGGTGGAAGTGGGCTTCGTCCACCTAGATCAGGAGGCGTTCTCCCTGACACAGCTGCTCCCACAGGCTCGCAAAGCGCTCGATAGAGGCCGCTCGCTTGGCACGGCTGGCCTTCTTGAGCACTTTCTTGCACTTCTTCCAACTCAAGCCAGCGGCCTTGACCAAGCGACGCAACGGGCGGCGACGGATCCGGCGCTGGAACTAGGCTTCGATCCACAGGGCGAGCTTCTTGAGCGTCCAGCCGTAGCCCGGCAACTGGTACTCGACCGGCTCGTGCTCGACCACCGTGGCTTTCACTTCCGCAACCTGCTCCGGCGCAAAAGGGGGACCCGTCCACCCGTGCGCCGGTCCTCCAGCGCCTCCGGGCCCGGCTCATTATAGCGATGCACCCACCTCAGCACCGGATCCAGATCGCGCCCGATCTCGGCCGCCCACGCCCTGGCGTTGCTGTGCTTGCTCCCAATCCTATCCAGCGCCTGAAAGCGTTCGCGGATGCGCCGCTTCGATCGCCAAGCGCCGCAAATCCGCCAGTTCTTGGCCCCATTTGGCCGGCTCTGGTCGTACCATGCTCTCCTGTTCCTCCCCGTGCCGGGCCTGTTCATCGCCCGTCCCACTGAGAGGATACTCCACCCTCGCAGAATTCCCAATTTCTTAATGAACTTCAGTTTAGTAGCTGGTGACCACGTCGTGCGCCCAGGCATAGCGCCCTTCCGCATGATCCCACAGGTGGGCCAGCCATTCCATCGCACAGCCTGTGTGGTGCGCCAAGGTGTCATCGATGACCAACCGCCCAGCGGTCGGACTCACCGGCCGCCGCAGCCGGGCCAGTTCCCAGCGCACCCGCCGCCGATTGAGGTCCGTCTCGTCCCAATCGGCCTGCGTCAGGAACTTGTTCAGGGCACTCTGGTCGTTGCAGTCCAGAAACAAGCTGTTCATCGCCGTGACCGTGGCTTCATCGCCGGCCACCAGTCCGGTCACGTATTCCCGAAAGTGCTTGCGTTGCTCGTCCGTGGCAAACACCGGGCCGAACCACGGCGCATGCTGCTCCACAATCCCGGGAAAGCGCACGATCGGTAGCATCCTGACACCTCCGGCAGATCAAAGCTACCCAAGGAATGCTGCCGACGTGCCAGTTTGTCAAGTTTCAGACCCGGCGACTGTCCTGACTATCGCAAAAGTCGAGATTTCAGTGCTCGGCGGCGTAGACGGCAACCCGGCCCTGGATCTCGAACTCGCCCCCGAGACGCTCACCAGCACCTTGCCATTGACGAACTGGGGCGCCATCGGGATCGAAACGTCGTCGTGCCAGTCGGCCACCGTCGTCTTCCAAACCACCTCGCCGGTCGTGGCGTCGAGGGCCACCAGGACGGCGTCGAGCCGGCCGAGGAAGACTTTGCCGTTGCCGTAGGCAACCCCGCGGCTATCGCGGCCGCAGCAGATCGAGATCTGCTCCAGGGGTGGCCTCTCGTCCAGCGGATGGTAAGCCCACTTCTCGGCGCCGGTCGCCGCGTCGAGCGCGAAGACGTCGTCATGGCCGGTCGAGATATACATCGTCCCATCGATCACGATGGGCGACACTTCAAACGACGACTTGTCGTCCAAGACGCCGGTGTGGAAGACCCAGGCTGGCTGAAGTTGGGCGACGTTGGCCGGAGTGATCTGGTCGACAGCCTGGTAGCGCGTGTTGGCCAGGTCGTTGCCGGAGTACGGCCAGTTCACAGTTGTGGGTATCTGGGCCTGGGTGGCTGGGGCAGCCGTGAGAGCGAGGGTCAGGCCTAGTAGACTCAGGAAAATGGCCAGCCTCCCGATGTGAGAAGGCAGATAGTGAGGCCGCATGTTCTCGTTTCCGCAAAACGGCGGGGAACCGAGCGGTTGAGGCACAGCTGACTGTATACAGCCCATATGCCCCCCACTCACAAGGTCAAACACTACCATTCGCACGATCGTCGGCCGATGGGCACCACCCCCTCATGAAATTGCCATCGACCTCTCCTGGTACTTGCCGCTCAGTCCCCCGAAGTTCTTCGGACCTCCTTTCTCAACTATACCGAAACAAAGGGGGGAACTATTGCTTGCGGTCGGCACCTTCGTCACGGTTGAGCCAAATACAAACCAAGCGAGGTGATTGCGTACGCGCTTGATAATCCTGCGAGTTCGGCTCGCCCTACTGGAGACCGGTCGAGCCTGCCAGCAGCGGGATGAAGGCCACGATTGCCCAGCACGATCCCCCCCAGGCATCCGCAACGGCAGGAAGAAGGCGTTGGGCTCTTACAGCTGTGCAGCAACGACCATCTCGAACCGGGCGAAAACGATACCGGCGATCAGCCCACCAATCGCCGCCTGCTTCAGCCATCGGCCAATATCAAACCGAAATTGGGTCGCTCGTCTCTCTGGTGGTGCGCGAAGAACCCTCCCACCTGACGCCTCACGCAACCGGCGAAGACTCATGCTACTCACTGTGGTGGATCTCAACGTCTACGTCCTCGAAAAGCACGTGGTAGAAGAACGAGAACGGTGGCGGGAAGTTGCCTTCCACCAGCGTGGGGCCGGGAGCATCGTGGAAGACCAGGTGTACCTCTCGGTCGTCGGGTTGCGTATCCCCCGCGCTCTGCAGGGCGGGGCTGTATATCTCGGTGCCGTTGTTCGCCGTAACCGTTCCGTTGGGGTGGCGGGTGCCAACGCTGACCATTACGTGCGTGAGCCACATTGGGGTGGGGCCGTCGAAGGGATTCTCAAAAGGCTGGCCGTTCAGGGTAACAGTGGCCGGACCCCAGGTGGCGAGCAGGTTGAAGAGCGTCGGAAGCACCGGCTCGCCGGCCGTCGTGTCGCCATGGAGATAGACGTTCGTCGTAATCGGGTCGTCGACGACCAACTCGGTTGTCGACGCGGATGAGCCGATCCTCAACCCCGTTGGGTGATCAGGGGAGGCAAAGAGCGTTTGGGTCAACTTCCAGTGGCCATAGCGGTCGACCCATTCGGCTTTAATCTCGCCGGAGTTGCTCACGGGATCGACCTCGATCTTGATGGATCCCTCGATACGCACCACGCCTTCACCCCCCCACCAGACAAAGGCATGTACCGGCTGAGCGGGAACACCCTCAACGTCCGCCACCACCGCTCCGGTGACCTCGCGGATCAGCCGTGCGTTCGCGCCTTTGACTTCGTACTTCAAGTGATGAGAGGGGTTGGCCTGCAGGACTGGGGGTTGCAGGAGCAGAGTGGCTACGGTGACCACCGCTGCCAGTAGCAGAATCGCCGTTGCGGGAATACCAGCTGTTCTCATGATAGCACCTCCTGAAACAGAACCGCCAGTCTCTCCGACTGGATGGGTTGGGTAGGCGCTGTCGCGCCTACTCTAATCGATCGAATCACCGCGGACCGACTACAGGAGCCACGAGGTGGTGATGATAACGGTCGGATGGACGCTCAACAGAGAGAACGGTTCCTTGGCCTCCGCGAAGGATGAGGGCCTTGGCTCGTGGTTCTGCTAAGACCAGCATAGCATATGCCAGAGCCGCGTAGATGTGATTGCGATCACACAAATACAGCATCGAGTATGCCTGTGATCGATGAGTGGCGAGCGTTGGTGGAACGAAAATAGGGGTAGAGGTCCATGTGTGCTCGTAATTACATCCACAACTCTCTCTGTGAGGAACACTCCTGCAGTTCACATGACAGCAGAGGGCAAGAGCCTCATCGCTGTTGCCCTCTGCCCATCCCCCATCCGATACCGATCTGGCATCCTTATGCCGGCCCCAGGGAGCTGAATCAGCGAGCGCCCGTCCGAGTGATCCGAATCAGCGCACCCGCGCAGAAGGATTATAGTGTCGACTGCTCTGGGGTTACATGCGAGCAGCGATTACCAACCGAGGAGAGGAAGGGCTGCCATGGGAGGGGCAAGAAGCCCAACTAGGGGGTATCGTGGCCGGATACGACTGCCTGCAATGCTCCCCGATCGCGGATGATGAGCAAGCCTCGCTGACGGCCGATCCAGCCCGCACGTCTGAATTGGCCGATCAGCCGGCTGATCGTTTCCCGCGAAAGATTGAGCATGCCGCCAATATCTCGTTGCGTCAAGCGGAACTTGAGCTTGATGCCTAGCTCACTCGGCTGACCAAAATCATCGCAGAGCTCAAGGAGCAGCTCCGCCAATCGCACCCGAGGCGGGCTGACATTTCTCCGTTCGAGCCAGGTCTCGGCATAGAATATCTGCTCAATCAGTGCCTGTGTCATCTTGCCCATCACATCCGGAAACCGTCCGAATAGTTGCAGAATCTGCGGCCAAGTCGCGGAACAGATATAGGACGGCTCGAGGGCCGTCGCCCCGATCATCGAACGGCTCTCGCCAAAGTCCTCGGAAAGGCCGAAAAGCCGGCCTGGACCGAGCAGCGCCAGCGTGGCGCGGTGCTGCTCGTGGTGTGTGTAAAGTTGGACGGCCCCTTCTTTAATCAGATATATCGCCTCACGTTGCCGTTCGTGGAAGAGCTCCGCCCCAGTGGGGACGTAGTAGTCGTTCAAGCCACTGGCAATCTCCTCGATCTCTTGCTCGGTAAGCGAGAGAAAGAGATCCAGACGCTGGAGATACCAGACTTTTCTGTCTATCTGGCCTGTGTTGGTCGCATCCATTGCTACGTCATCAGCTTGGCTCAGGCAGAGACCTCGTTCAACCTGCCACTCCTCACGTCGTAAATGAATCCTCTGACCGGGGTATGCCGGGGACCCACGGATGCGATCGCACTCTCCGAATCTGTTGACGGTGATATACTGGGAAATGAGGCCCCATAAGGGGAGGGCGCCAGGCGATAACTGGCGCCCTCAATGGGCGTCTGCCCCTGCTGCCTCGCACCGTTTACATCGGATTACGCCTCTTCTCCTGCCCGATCGCGAGCCCAGATGAGATAGAGGCCCAGAGCCGTCCCGTAGAAGAAGGTATGGGCGAAGAATTGAACGATCGGGTTGGTTTGCGTTGGGAACCAGTTCCAGCCGGCGACCGGCGCAATCAGGTAGAAGTTGATCACCCATAGCGCCAGCCCAAAGGTGCTCGTGGCGACCAGCAACATAAAGCCGGAGCTGGCAAAGGCAGGGATGGCGCCGACGATCGCAGCAAAGATTGCGCCGTAGAGGATCGAGAGCAGCATGTGAACGACGATGCCCGCGACGGCCGCGGTCAAGAGCGGATAGCTCGGCTCGAGCGCCTCCTGACCCAGCGCCATCGCCCCGATCATCCGAAGCGGCATGAAGAACGCGTCCGGCCCCATCATCACGGCGGCGACAATCATCTCGAACATCGCGAAGATGATGCCAGCAATCAGCCCGCCAATGGCGCCGTGCTTCACCCACCAGCCGACGCCGCGGCGAAGCACCGCCCCACGCCTCTCAAGTACCTCCTCGTGTCTGTCCAGCGTATCCATCAGCATCCTCCAATCATGCCTCCACGCTCTTTATTGTCAAGTCGAGCATGTTGCATGCCCGTGACGTCGTGAAAGGCACCGATTTCATAGTTAGGCTACAGCATAGTCCATGCCAGGCACCACTCCCGATGTGATCTCGATCACACATGATATAACGAGCAAACATGGGGAGAATCACAATATGGCGGAGATGTTGCCGAAACGGGTCACTCTGACACCCCTCCACCAGGGCGGCGCGATCGCGGACGATGAGCAAGCCACATTCACTCTTCTGGAGAAACGGTCGACCGGCGCGTGCCAGCGTATTGAGTCTCAACTCAGTAGCAACCCGCCATCTACCTGGAGTCAAAGCTCGGTGTAGAAGATTTCGGGGATTCCGCAGATGCGCCGGCGGGGATCAGGCTTGCGCCAGATCGCCTGGCGGAAGCTCAGGGCGGTGTTGAGAGCGTTCGGGACGGCAAAGGTGAGGAACTAGCCGGCAATGCAGCGGCGGTAATCGTCTTCGATCACGGTCAGCCAGGGACGTGCCGGCCGGCCGTCGTCATCCAGCAGCCAGAGGTTGAGTAGGGTGTGGTCGGCCTGCCAGATCTCGTTGGGACGGCTGGCCTCCCGGCGGAAGACCAGGTCGTAGACATCCTGGTAGGCCTTGCGACCCTCATGGGCCAGTAGCACCATCGCCGGGTCGAGCCCCCGAACAATGGCGTAGACACAACTGTAGCTGGGGACTTTCCAGCTGTGCTGGGCCGCCAAGGCAACCACCTGGCGGTGAATGGCCGCCGCACTGGGCCTGCACCCGGCAATTTGCTCGCGCGCCGGGGCCACTTCGGCCCGCCGCCGACGAGTTCGTCCAGATCAAGCCTGGATCTGCTCCGGCGTCAGGTCGCCGGTGGGCCCTCGACCTTGCTCCATGGTCCCGACGCTCTCACCCCTCTGTTCGGATCGCATCAGCACCATGCTAGCACTTCGTGGTGCCGGGCCCCGGCTGTCCCGCCCCGCACCTGCTCACAAAACTAAACTGTTACCCCGTTCCGAATCTCCGGAATCATGCGGACAATATGAAACTTAAAAAACTTCATAACCAGGTAATTGAAAGAAAAATGGAATGGCCCGGCGTCTTCCGAGAAAACTGTCTCTCTCGTAAGGAGGATGATCTCGTCCTGGGGGATACTCAGAATTTCCGAAAAGCGCTCACCTGCAAGGATTGCACTAATCTCTGTCCATGCGTATTCAATCGAAGGGTTTCCACGCGCGATAAAGAAGTCGAGCACCGAACCCTTGAAATTGGCTTTAAACTCGTCGAGATCTACCAACGTTGCCGGGAAGTAATCTTCAAGATACGCAATCGGCTGTCGATCTCTCGTCTTGATACGAGAAACACGCACAACGGGCGTCCCTACCCCAATGTCGAGCTCTTCCGCAATTGACTCTTCGGCGGGCTGTGTCTCAATCGAGACATCCATCGTGTGGGATTCCCATCCCTCACGTCTGGCCTGCGAATCGATACTTTCCAGGATTTCCAGACCCTCTTCCACCAAACCGCTATGACTGACAAACGTACCCACGCCGTGCTTTTGTACGACCCAGCCCTCTCGTTGAGCCAAGCGCAGCGCTTCACGTAGCGTGTTCCGCGAGACGTTAAACATTGTTGCAAGCTCTGTCTCCGGTGGAAGCTTGGTTCCCGGTATGAATATCCCCTCTTGCACAAGCTGGCGGATTTTCGATTTCACCGCCAGATACAGTGGCGCTTTCTGCGTCTGTACTTGGATGTTGGTTTGATAACGGTCCATTGCAGTTTCCTTCTTTGCCGCCGGGTCGTTTTTCATTATCGCAGAGATAACGAGGCCTGGCAAGCAAGAGCAGCCGCCATCCCCGCGAAGGCGGCGGTGCCAGACGAAGCACCCCATCGTAGTAGCTCGACGACGTACTGAGGGGTCCCAGGCCGGCCGGTAACAAGCTGGTCTGCGACCCGAATGAGGCGCTCATCGGATTCCCCGCGGATGCTGCATTCAAGCAGATTTGCACTGAGGGTTGTCGTGTAGTCGTAGGCTGCTTTGATTATCTGTTCCCCGAACTGGTAGAGAATACTCCTGAAAGTATAGAGACGAGGCCAACGATTCAAGACGAGCAGGAAGCCAACCATGAAGTCATCGCCGGACGGCGTCAGACCCTCACCTTTCCCAAGCAACCGCCGGGCGTGTTCCACAGCGGCTGCCACCGACTCAGTCCGCAGACTGTGTTGAAGCTGCAGGATTGTATGAAGTGTCGCCTCAAGGCTCGCCGGCACGGTCTGGTTGCCGGGTAGATCCAGGAGCGCGGGCAATAACGGGCTCAGTCCATACTCCTGTGCAGCAACCACAACTATCTGGCCCACGTGTTGCAGCCATCGCACCCGTCCTGCAACTGGCTGCACAGGGCCGATTGCCCGCGGACAATGCCAGACGGCATCTCTCGGCACGACAATGTGACTATCGGCTGTGGGGAAGATCAGGCTTCCCTTGGCCGTAAGCATCGGCGCGGCTGGGCGGAGACCCTGCAGCATGTGGGGGCGTTCCCCTAGCGCAACCGTCAGCGGGCTACAGTAGTCTTCATAGGAAAGAAAGATGACCCATTTTGAGGCGGTGCGGATAAAAACGCCGCGAGATGTGACTCCCATGACAGTCGCAGTTTGCTCGGTGGATAGCGCCCGAAGTGCGACTTCGCCACTTCGTCGAGCTGTGTACTGAACACAACTGGATGTCCTGTTGTCCGAAATCGACGCCTTCCCATTCACCGTCACGGTCATAGCATATCCGCCAGCAGATCCGCGATCGCTTCATCTCCACCAGCGGGGGGAGCAAAATCAACGTGAGTGACCGGTACTTTCTGTGACCGCAGCGAGTCGGCGAAAGCAAGCAGGCCAATGTTGATGACATTCACCTGGTCTGGCAGGTCAAACGGCGGCGCACCGGCCCATCCTTCAGACCGCACGGCTGCCTGCTGGCGTAGCCGCTGAGTCTCCGGAACTCGCCCTGTCAGGATACCCGCGGCCAGCCGTGCGGCCGTCGCATTCGTAGGCGCGACGATCGCACCGCTCTGGCAAAGGCGCTCGACCTGCCCATCCCGGGACTGCGGGTCCTCATCGACACCGCAGACAGTGACGATGACGGGCAGATGACGTCCTTCGTCTGAAGCGACCTGCTTTGCTTCTTGAATAAAGGTCACGAATTCCTCGGCAGGATTGGGGTGCGCGCCGTGACCAAGAACGATATCCAGCAGGATGACACCCGTCGCTGGGTCAGCAGCTTCCTGTAACAAGCGGTCGCGGCGCAGACTTGGCGCGAGAATCGGGTGCGGCCTGCCCACCGTGAAGAAGTCGTCTCCCATATCTATACAGGTGTGGGCAATACTCACGTGTGGATTGCCAGGCAGCCTGACGTGAGACATCGATAGGTTTCCGTGCAGGTCCCCAAGATTCTCGGCAAGGATGAGGGCTGCTTCAGCAGCGAACGTTCCTCCAGAGTACAGGCCGCGGAAGAACTGCTGATTGGGCTGCAACCGCTCCCGTTCGCGCTGCGCCAGACGCCGAACGCTCTCCTGGTCCCACAACATAGATCGAATGTTAGCAGGTGGACGGTCAGTCGCGAGAGCGACGGCAAGTATCGCTGCGTCTTCTAGCGTCGTCACCACATTAACCAGGTCACGATCAAAGTCGTCGCTGGCACCTCCGAGCATGCTGACCACAACGGGCTTGCCGCATCTTTCGATAACTTCCTGGACACGACGCGCCACCGGTTCAGCATACGGTTTCGAGACGACAACAACAACGGCTGTATCAGGATCACGCGCAAACCAATCGATCACGGCACACAATGTTAATCCGCCGATAGTACCGGTGACATCGCGCGACCCAGTGCCGATAGCGTGCGTGATCCCGGAACCGAGGCGATGGATAAGACTGGTAACCTCTTGTATCCCGGTGCCGGACGCGCCGACAACACCAATGGGGCCCCGGCGGACCGCATTGGCAAATCCAATCGCCGCGCCACTGACGAGAGCAGTACCGCAGTCGGCGCCCATAAGCAGGAGTCTTCTTGAAGCCGCGTACCGCTTGAGCTCAACTTCTTGGTCAAGCGGGATATTGTCACTGAAGAGAAAGACATGCAAGCCGGCCTCAAGGGCTCGCTGCGCCTCAGCCGCAGCATATTTGCCCGACACGGAAATGGAGACCAGGTTCGCCGCGCAGTTCTCTCGAATAGCGGCATCCAATGTCCGGTACATAACGGCTTGTGTAGTAATGGCAGTTCGTCCCTTTTGAAAGTACTCAAAGGCATGCTCGATGGCATCCTCAGCAGCTTCAGGTTCATCGGCGACAACCACAATAAACAGATCATTCGGCCGCGCACGCTGCACTTCCTCGGTCACGAGTGCCGCATCGCCGATCGATGCCTTGTTCTCTTCCGTGCCCATCATGGCAACCGCTTTCCGTACGCCGGGACGGTTCTGTAAATGCGTGCTCAGTTGCATGAGGACCAGAGAGTCGTGGTAAGCATTCGGCCGGATTATTGTGCGAGTGTGCACAGAGTCCTCCTTGTCTGGGTCTTGGGCGAGCGAAGGACACCTGCTCGCAGATTGTCAGGATGTTCTCAGGAAGCCATTGAACCCGGCGCTGAACGCCGCGTTTCGAAAGGGTTGGGCTGAAGTTGGTTGATAGAGGAAGACCCACCTTAGGCGGAGTGACGCGTATTGATCAACTCCAACCTCGCACATCACCATTCCGGTTGGAGTCCGGGCAGGGCCGCCGGTGAACGTCTGGAGAATCCGTCCAGGATTGCCTCTGAATCTGCGTCCGGTCTCTCAACCCGCCGGCTGCGACAGCTCCTTCTGTGCCGCAACGCTCAGCCCTTCCAGCGCTTGGACAAAGCATTCCATCGGGGGGCGGGCAATGCCCACGCCAATTTCGCCGCCGTTCTTGTGCGCAATCGCCGTATCAATAATTGGCAGGATGTTCGTCTGCACGACTTTCCGGATATCAATCCCAACGGGCGTGCCCCGGTAGTCGAGCGCGGGTATCTGGTAGGCGGGGTGGCGCGCAACAGTGATATCGACCATTGATTCCTGATATCTCATCGCATCTGCGGCGCCGCCACCGACGGCGTACGCCATGGAGACCGACGCGGCCATCGCAAATGCGCCCAGGCCGGTCGTCTCCATGATCGCGCTGTCCCCCATGTCGGCCTCCGCGTCTTCGGGTCCATAGCCTGAGAAGTAGACCCCCTCGATCTCAGCAGCCGGGCCCACAAACCACCGATTGCCGGTGCCGCTCACCCGAATTCCGAACTCGACTCCATTGCGGGCCATGGCGGTGACCAGGCTGCAGTACGGGACGCCGCTCATCGCGTCGGTGGTCGCCTTTCCGGCAGCCATTCCCAGGTGGAAGAAGAAGTGCTCGGTCTCTTTGAGGAAACGCGCAACTCGCGCAACTTCGGCCCGATCAAGATTGCTTTCGATGATATACGGCAACACCTCGAGCGCGAACAGTGCCGAGCCAGCCGTGGGACGGTTATGGCACTCGTCGCCCATGGTCAAAGAACGGGCGATGATGGGACCAATATGCATGCCTCCCATTGCGCGGACGGCGGCGCCCAGGGCCGGCCCGAGGACATCACGAATCCACTCCAGGTTCTTACGAACTGCCGTGTTGTAAGCACCGTAGGTAAGGCGATTCCGTGAGGGCCCTTCGTGCACATTGATGTAAGCCGTCGTGCCATACGGCTCGTTTTCCACAACCATGACCGGCATCGATGGGGAGGTAACACCCGTCATCGAGCCGACGGTGTTATATTCGTGACAAGCATCAATCAAAATCTCGCCGGCCGCGGTCATTGCCTTGGCCTGATCGATATTCTCGGCCAGCCCCTCGAATACGGCGGCACCGGCGACGCCGTTCTTCTGCGCTGAGGCCATCCGGTTCCACTCTATGGGAGGGCCGGCGTGCAGAATAAGATTTTCTTTCATCCCCGGCAATACCTCAATTGCCGGGCGAACGTCTAGCCACCTGGGAGTAGAATGGAAGAGTATTTCCAAAGCTCTCGTATTGGCCGCGTTGATCTTCTCTTTGAGGCTCATCGCTCTGAGTACTCCGCTAGAGGTGTAAAGCTCAAGGAAACGGTATGTAGATTAAAGGTAGGACGTCCTACCTCATTGACCAGTATATCATCTGGTGACTGACGTGTCAACTGTCCGCTTCTCGTTGTCGATCCCGGAAGGGATTCGGGCTACAGCGTAATGAAGCTTGAGAGAATCGTCTGGAAACTCAGCGCGCGACGGTACGGGATCGAGTTGCGGGATCAAATTCTCAACGTCCAGTTGGTGTGGCTGGAACCTCCCTCAGCCTCGCTTTCACAGACATACGAGGGACAATCAGGGCCGCTCAAAAGTCAGTCCCTCGAATGCCGCGACAGGGCTCTTGAAAAAAGAAGGAAAGCGACTGGCGCGGAATACCCCTGCAACCCCCGGCAGGGAGACTCCGCCCCTACGCTCCCAACGACTTTTGAGCGCCCTGAAGGATAATAGTAAGCACTTGACAGCCCATAGCATGAATGTTATAATGGGCAAATAAAGAGGTAGGACGTCCTACCATGTGGTCTCTCTTTCAACACACAACATTCATTTCAAGAGTTTTTTTCCTCAAAGACGAAGCAGAGTGATTTGCTCCTCAGAAACCAGGCGACGTGATAGGCGGAAGTGGTCCCGATCAACGAGATCAGGCTTCAGGAAGGCGAGCCAGCTGCGACCAGAGCAGGTCGTGACGTTATATTTACAGACCGACCTCGGCTAGTAGGCAATCGCGGCGATCTGTTGTGAACGCGGTATTCCAGGCGTCGTCTGGATCACCGACTCCATCGCGACCCGTCAGGTGGCTACGGTTTTGAGAGGTGTATCGAAGACTTATGCGCGTCCCACTTCCCGGGCTATGGTAGGCGGGAACCGTCGATCACCTGGCCGGCGGTTTCCGGCTTGATACCTCGATACCAAGGGACGGCCGTGCTCCCTATACAATGGGGGTTTCTTATCGAGAACGGCCTCCGCAGGCACTTCAACATACTGAATGCAATACGCCTCTTTCCAGGGGGAGATTTATGACCCTCTCAAAAGACAAGGCACAAGAGTTATACGAGCGAATGGTCCGGATCCGCACATTCGAAGAGAAAGCCGCTGCCTTGGTCGATCAAGGAAGACTGGTGGGCGAGATCCATGTGTACGTGGGGCAGGAAGCTTCCGCCGTCGGCGTCTGTGCGGCGCTCCGCGACGACGACTACATCACAAGCACCCACCGGGGCCATGGTCACGTGATTGCCAAGGGAGCAGACACGAAGCGTATGATGGCCGAGCTCTACGGTCGCCGCACCGGTCTCTGCAAAGGCAAAGGCGGTTCGATGCACGTCGCTGATGTCCGCATCGGAATTCTGGGGGCGAACGGCATCGTCGGCGGGGGGCTGCCGATCGCCACCGGCGCGGGCCTGGCGGCGCAGAGGGCCGGCAAAGGACAGGTTGCCATCTGCTTCTTCGGCGACGGCGCCTCGAACGAAGGCGTCTTCCACGAATCTATTAACCCTGCGTCAGTCTGGAGTCTGCCGGTTGTTTTCATCTGCGAGAACAACAAATACCACGAATTCTCGCCAAGCGCGCCGCTCATCGCCGGCAAGATCTATATGCGCGCGGGATCCTATGGGATCCCCGGTCGCATTGTTGATGGACAGGATGTGACTGCCGTCTACGCGGCTGCAAGCGAGGCGGTTCGGCGCGCCCGGGCCGGCGAGGGGCCGACCCTGATTGAAGTCGATACCTATCGCTTTGAGAGCCACTTCAAAGGCGAGGATAAGATCCTGCCGCCGTACGGGGACGAAGTGGAAGTGACGGAGTGGCACGAGCGTGATCCGATTAAGCTCTTCCGCCGGCAACTCCTCGACCAGGGGACGCTAACGAAGCCCGAGCTTGCCGCCATCGATCGACGAATGCAGGCCGAGATCGAGGAGGCTGTGGCCTTTGCCGAAGCGAGCCCGCTGCCCGAACCGGAAGAGGCGTTGGAAGATCTGTTTGTCAACGTGTAACTGACGAGGCGCACAGCGTCATGGCCAGGAGATATATTCCGGAAGCAGTTCGAGATGGACTGCGCGAAGAGATGGCGCGCGATCCGGATGTCGTGTTGCTGGGCGAAGACATCAAGATCAGTCCCTATGGCTTCGAGCGGGGGCTGTACGACGAGTTCGGCCCCGAGCGCGTCCGCAACACGCCGATTGCCGAGCAGACGATGGCCGGCGTTGGGCTCGGAGCGGCGGCGTGCGGCCTTCGTCCAGTCGTGGATATGTTCTTCGGGAATTTCCTGTACACGGGGATGGACCAGCTCGCCAATCAGGTCGCCAAGCTGCGCTATATGACCGGCGGCCAGATCAAAGTGCCGGTTGTGTACCTGGCCGTCATGGGTGCGGGTAGCAACGTGGCTGCTCAACACTCCGACTCACCGCATCCACTGTTTATGAATCTGGCCGGGATCAAAGTTGTCATCCCCACAACGCCGGCCGATGCAAAAGGGCTGATCCGGTCGGCGATTCGCGACGATGATCCGGTCCTGTTCCTCGTGCCAACCCCGCTGCTAGGGGTGCGCGGCGAGGTCCCCGATGAAGAGTACCTGACGCCGGTCGGCGTCGCCGAGATCAGGCAACAGGGGAGTGATGTGACCATCGTCGGCATCGGGAGTACGGTGCGTGAGGCTCTGAGAGCGACCAGGCAGTTCGAGAGGGATGGCATCTCTATCGAGGTGATCGACGTGCGCACGGTCCATCCTTTAGACACCGCAACGATCTTGCGATCGGTGGCCAAGACCGGACGGCTCGTCGTCACCGATGAGGCGCGCGAGTTATGCAGCGCTGCGAGCGAGATTGCCGCCATTGTTGTCGAAAGGGGCTTCAGGTCGCTGAAAGCGCCGGTCCGGCGCGTTACTGCGCCGAATGTTCCGGTTCCCTTCAGCCCACCGTTGGAGAAGTTCGTCATGGTCAGCGCCGAGAAGATTGCCAACGCAATCAGGCAGGTCATCGACTACTAGTGATGAGGACTGGGGCGATGCTCCTAGCCAATAAGGTCGCCGTGATTACCGGCGCCGCACAGGGGATTGGATGCACGATTGCCGAGCGGTTTGCTGAAGAAGGCGCCAGGGTGGTCATCGCCGACATGAATGTTGACACCGGCGCGGCCACTGTGCAAGCCTTGCAGGAGGCGGGCCATGACGCTATCTTCAGCGAGCTGAACGTCGCTGATGAGAGAACAATCAAAGCCACGCTTACCCGCTGTCTTGAGGCCTTCGGCGCGGTTGATATCCTCGTCAACAATGCCGGTATCAACTCGGTGCGGCGGGTGGTCGATCTCGCGCGCGAGGAATGGGAGCGCGTGCTTGCGGTCAATTTGACCGGACCGTTCCTCTGCTCGCAAATATTCGCACGTCACATGATCGACCATCGGCGGGGTGACTGCATCCTCTTTATGTCTTCCGAGGCCGGCAAGCGTGGCGAGGCTGGCGCTTCGGCCTACGCCGCGTCGAAGTTTGGCGTGCTTGGTCTGATGGAGTGCCTGGCACTCGAGATGGCGCCCTATGGCATTCGCGTCAACGCAGTCTGCCCGGGCAGTGTCGACGCAGGCATGCATAACTGGCTCCTGAACGAGATTGCCCTGGCCGAGGGGACGTCCGTGAGCGAGTTGCGCCAAAGCCTTGTCGACACGATCCCCCTTGGTCGCCTTGCCGATCCGCGTGAGGTCGCTAATACGTTTGTCTTTCTTGCGTCACCACTGGCGAGCTTTATTACCGGCGAGTCGATCAACGTCGACGGTGGAGTCCGGAGTGGGTGAAAGAGGGACTGTTTGATGGCGGTGGAAATTCGCCTTCCTCAACGCGGCATGGGCAGGAGCGAGGCGACAATCACTCACTGGCACAAAGCGGAGGGGGATCTGGTCGAAGAGGGCGAGGTCCTCGTTGAGTATGAGTCGAGCAAGGTAACGGAAGAGCTGAGGGCGCCGGCGCGTGGCCTGCTCTCGCGGATCTTCTACCACGAGAATGAAGAAGCCGAGGTCGGCGAGGTGCTGGCGCTGATCGTCAGCGAGGATGAAGCCGGCGCCGCCGCGAGCAGCG
>DOUV01000291.1 GCA_003520455.1 Chloroflexota bacterium
CCAGCAGGCCGGTGGCCAGTTCGCCGGGCGGCTGCAGAGCGGGTAGATGGTCGACGTTGATGGCGGCCTGGCGCCACGCGCACGGAAAGGGGTTCAGGCCGCGCACCGTGCTTCTGGCGACGGGCACGTGGCTCTGCCCCATCAGGTCGAGCAGCTTGCGGGTGGCGCTGACGGCCGCGTTGATGTAGCAGTCGCCGGGGGTGACCACGATACCCAGCGGCTCAAACTGGCGGTAGCTGAGCAGCAGCATGGTGGCCAGGTAGTCGTCCACGCCCCCATCGTGGTCCAGGATGACGAGGTCGCGGCTCATTGCGGGCTGGTTAGCTCCGATTGGCTCACCGGCTGCGCGTCACGCACCGCGAGCGCGTGCATCGCGCGCAGCGCAATCTGAATCATGCGTTCTTCCCCCGCAGAGTAGGCCGGCCAGGCCCAGTCCGGCTTGGGCAGGCCGGGGGCGCCATCCGAGGTGAACAGCGCGCCGGTGCGCCAGCCGCGGACAGCGCCGACGATGAACAGAGTATCGCTCTCCATTTCGATGAACACCCCACCGGCGTCGCGAACGGTGTCCACCAGATCGGCCTTGTACGTGCCGTAGAAGGAATCACCGGCATAGCCGACGCCCACGCGCACGGGATAGTTCAGCGCTTCGGCCGCGCGCACCAGTTCGCGCAGCACCTCGAACGTTGGCAGGGCTGGAAACGCCAGGGGCAGGTAGCCCTGGCCCGTGCCGCCGGCGCGGTAGGTGCCGCTGGCGATAATGACATCGCCGGGCTGCTGCCCCGGCTGCAGGACCCCACATGATCCGACGCGGATGAATGTGTCGGCCCCCAGCTGGCCCAGTTCCTCGGTGGCAATGGCCGTCGCGGCACCGCCCATGCCCGTCCCGCAGGCCGTCATGAACACCCCCTGGTACGTGCCCGAGTAGACGACAATGCCCCGCTCGTCGCTCACGGTCGCGCACTGCTCGAAATGCTCGACAATGCGCCTGGCCCGCGCCTGTGAGCCAGGGCAGAAGACATAGCGGGCAATATCGCCGGGTTTCCCCTTCAGGTGGAACGGCATGGAACTCTCCTCGGATGACGCTGGGCTCAGCCTTTGATCCCGGAATTGAGAAAGCCCTGAACGTAGTAGCGCTGCAGGAACAGGAACACGATCAGGACAGGTACGGTGGCAACAAACGAGCCGGCGAACAGCAGTTCCCAGCGGACGCCCTCGTCGCTGAACAGCCGCGCCAGGGCCACCGTGACCACCGACATCGATTCGTCGGTGATCACCAGCACCGGCCAGATGTACGAGTCCCAGGTGAAGATGAACTTGATGAAGGCGGCGCTGATCAGGCCCGGGATGATATTGGGGAGCATCACATTCCAATACATGCGGAAGTACGAGCAGCCATCCAGCAGGGCCGCCTCCTTCAACTCCGGTGACAGCTCGCGGAAGTGCTGGCGCAGCAGGAAGATGAAGTAGGCGTCCGCCAGCCAGGGCACCATCAGGCCCAGGTAGGTGTTGTGCAGCCCCATGCGCTGGGTGATCAGGTACAGTGGGATCAGCTTGGCCTCGAAGGCGACGAAGAGCGTGGCCAGAATGGCGACGAACAGCAGCTCACGGCCGGGGAACTCGATCCAGGCCAGAACGTAGGCGATCTGGCTGTTAATAGCCGTCGACAGCACCATGGCCCCCAGGGCGACGAACAAGCTGTTGAGCAGCGGGCGCGCGAACTGGTACTGCGTGAACAGTTCGGTGAAGTTCTGCAGCGTGGGCGACAGCGGCACAAAGGTCTGCCACGACAGAGGCGTCATGTGGGCGAACAGCTCGGCGCGCGGCTTGAAGGCGGAGCCGACCATCCACACGTAGGGGGTGATGAAGACGAGCGTCAGCGCCAGCAGGCCGGCAGTCCGAGCCAGGCGTCGCAGCCCGGCACCCACTCTCGCGTCCATGCTAGCGCCCCCTCGTCAGGCGGTACTGAATCAGGCTGATGGCCAACAGCACAGCGGCCAGCAGGACAGCGACCGCGGCGGCATAGCCAAAGCGGCTGTAGCGGAAGGCCAGGTCGAACATGTACAGGACAATCACCCGTGTGGCGCCGGCCGGTCCGCCGTCGGTCAAGATCTTGACCGGCACAAACACTTTGAAGGCCGTGATGGTGCTGGTCACCAGAACGAACACCGTGGTGCGATTCAGCAGCGGCACGGTAATGTGGCGCAACAGCTCCAGGCCGTTGGCGCCGTCGACGCGAGCCGCATCGTAGTAGTCGGTGGGGATGTTCATCAGCCCGGCCAGGTAGAACAGCATGTACAGCCCGATGTCCTTCCAGATGGTGATCACCGCCACGGCCGGCAGCGCCTGCCCCGGGCTGGTCAAAAAGGGCTGCGGCGGGAGCCCCAGCGACTGCAGTATCGAGTTGAACAGGCCGCTGTTGGGGCTGTACATCATGCCCCACACCGTAGAGACCACCACCATCGAGGTGATGGTGGGCAGCAGGATAATGGTCCGCAGCACGCTCACGCCCCGGCCAGGCTGCCGCACAAGCAGCGCCAGGCCCAGCGCCAGCACCATTTCCACCGGCACCTTCAGGGCAAAGTACTGCAGCGTGGTGCTGACCGAGCGGATCAGCGTGCGGTCACTCAGGGCCACCACGTACTGCTTGTTGCCCGCCCACGCCAGCTCGCGCGTGTAGATGTTGTAGTCGTTCAGGCTGAAGCGCACCGTCTCGACAATCGGCAGGAAATTGAACAGGATCAGGCTGACCAGGGCCGGCAGCGATAATAGCAAGGCGGCCAGATAGCGCTGGCTGGTCTGGGTCCGCAGCCAGCCGAACCTCGGGTGCAGACCGGCACCCGGCCGGACGCGAGTCGTAGCCGGTCGGGTGCCGGTGGCAGCCTGACTAGCGGAATTGCGCCAACTGCGCATCGGCTTCATCCACGGTGCTGGCGACGGCCGTCTTGATGTCAGTGCCGAGCGCGATGTTGCGCATCATGTCGGTCGCCACAATCCGGTTGAAGATCGAGTGGCCCGGCCCACCGGGGCGCGCCTGGCCCCACGCCAGGATCTCGTCATACACAGTCTTCAAAAAGCCGGACTGCAGTTCAGGCAGCTCGTCCTGCAGCGACTTGCGCCCGGGGATCATGGCGGTCGTCGCGTGGTAGGTCAGGTAGCCGTCCGGGCTGGAGAAGAAGTGGATGAACTCGCCCGCCGCCTCACTGCGGGTGCTGCGGGCCGCCAGAATGTGCGCAAAGGAGCCGGTGTGTGTCAGGGGCGTCTTCAAATACGGGATCGGCATGACCGCCCACTTCAGGTCGGGGAAGTCGCGCGTGAGGGTGGCCGCTGTGGGTGGAATGGCGAACAGGGTCGCCGCCTGGCCGGTGCCAAAGGCGTCGGGCACGTTCTCGTTCGGCGCGAAGCCGCTGGTGTACAGGCTCTGGTAGAAGGCGTACGCTTCCAGCGCCTCCGGGGTGTCGATATAGCCCGCCACCGTTGTATGATCCGGCGCAATGCCGTCCCATAGCGGCGATCCCGGCGCGCTGCCGCTGCGCACCAGCGTCCACGCGAAGAAGGTGCTGATGATGGGATTGTCTAGACCCACCATCCCCCACACCTTGTGCCCCTCTTCGGTCTGGTGCGCCACCACACGGTTGACGTTTTCCACGAATTCCGGCCAGGTCCATACGTCGTCCAGCGAGGTGGGCACCTCAACACCGGCGGCCTCGAAGGAATCAACGTTATAGTACATGGCCACACCCGAGTTGGCGAAGGGCATGCCGTAGGCCACGCCATCCAGAGACACCATGTCGATCAGGTCGGGGTTGAAGTCGGCCCGATCTTCGGCGGTCAGCAGGTCGTCCACCGGCCGCAGGGCGCCGTTGTAGGCCAGAAAGGGAATGTCTGGACCTCCGGCGAAGGCGGCATCGGGCGGGTTATCGCTGGCCAGCCCGACCTGCAATGCGTTGGCGAACTCGCCAAATGGGATGGCCGTGACGTTGACCTTGATGGTGGGATGGGTCGCCTCAAAGGCCTTGACCACCTCGGCCACGGCGGGTTCGCGACCCTGGCCGGCGGGGATCCAGTATTCAATGGTCACAACCTCGCTGCTGCCGGCCGTTGAGGGAGGCTCGGTTGCGGCA
>DOUV01000735.1 GCA_003520455.1 Chloroflexota bacterium
TGAGATGCACCGGGAGCGGCATCCGCCCGGCCGCCCGCGCCGCCGCCGCGAGTGCCGCAATCTGCGTAGGCCGAGCGACCGTGACCGTCAAACCGGCCTGCGCGCACGCCAAAGCCGCGCTCTCAGGCACAAACCCCAAGATCCAGAGAGGCGCTTCGATTCCGGCCGCTCGGAGTGCGAGTCCCTCGTCGGCGCGCGCCACCGCCAGTCCGGTCGCCCCGGCCTGCAGCACAGCCCGAGCCACAGGGATCGCGCCGTGCCCGTACGCATTGGCCTTGACCACGGCGACCAACGCCACCTTCGGCGCCAGCAACGAGCGCAGGAGCCGCACGTTATGGCGAATGGCACCCAGATTTACTTCAAGCCAGGTCGGGAAGGTCTCGAGAGTCATAGCGAGAGGAGAACTCAAGAAAGGGAGGAAACGAAAAAGGAACCGGGGGAACTATTCGACTCCACGAAAGGCGCTGGGACGCACCGCAAGAGCGCCCGTCGTTCCCTGAGTTCCCGTGGGCCCAGACCGGTTATGAAACCTATCTCGAATCGAGCGGCAACGGAAAGCACCCTCTTGCCACGTCCCTACTCTTCGCCGAGGTAGGCCTTCCGGACCGTCTCATTCGCCGCGAGTTGCTGCGCGCTCCCCTCCAAGACGATACTTCCGGTCTGGAGCACATAGCCCCGGTGGGCAACCTCAAGCGCCATCAGGGCGTTCTGCTCGACGAGCAGGATCGTCATGCCTTGCTGGTTGATTTCGGTGATCGTCTCGAAAATCTGCTCGACCAGGATTGGCGCGAGTCCCATCGAGGGCTCATCAAGCAGCAACAGGCGAGGTCGGCTCATCAGGGCGCGGCCGATGGCCAGCATCTGCTGCTCGCCCCCTGAGAGCGTTCCCCCCTTCTGACTGCGACGCTCCTTGAGCCGCGGGAAGAGCGCGAAAACACGCTCCATATCCGCGGCGATGCCGGCCCTATCGTCGCGGTGGTAAGCACCCATCTCGAGATTCTCGAGGACGGTCAGGCGCGGGAAAATTCGGCGCCCCTCGGGCGATTGGGCGACGCCCTGACCGACCAAATCATAGGCCTCGGTTTTGTGAATCGGTCTGCCCTCGAGAAAGATCTCACCTTGACGAGGGTGCATGATCCCGCTGACCGTACGGATGGTGGTACTCTTCCCAGCGCCGTTGGAACCGATCAGGGTGACAACCTCGCCCTGGTCCACGTGGAGCGAGATGCCTTTGAGGGCGTGAATGTTGCCGTAGTAGCTGTGGACATTGCGCATCTCGAGCATGGGCCGGCCATCAGCATAGCTCTTGGTCGTGGACACGGATTTCTGAGCAGTAACCATGATTTGTCGTTGGACGTCCCCCATATGGCGCTGTTTCGTTTGGATCATCCGGCTTCGAGTGTGCACAAACTCACGCCACCGCCCGACGGCCGAGATAGGCCTCGATCACCCGAGAATCACTGCGAATCTCCACCGGCGTTCCTTCGGCGATCTTCTGCCCATAATCGAGCACGGAGATACGTTCGGAGATCCCCATAACCACCTTCATGTCGTGCTCGATCAGCAGAACAGTCAGGTCCAACTCATCACGCAACCGGCGCATGAAGCGCGTCATGTCGGCCGTCTCGTTGGGGTTCATCCCTGCGGTCGGCTCGTCGAGCAGGATGAGCCTGGGCTCCGTCGCCAGCGCCCGAGCGATCTCCAGGCGGCGTTGCAGGCCATAGGGAAGATTCTTGGCGACAACATCGTAGAGCCCACGCAGGCCAACGTAGTCGAGGAACTCACGCCCGCGCGCCGCGGCCGCAGCCTCTTCGGCGCGCATGCCGGGCGTCCGGAGGAGGGCCTCCCACCAATGCTGCTTGAGCCGGCTGTTCATCCCCACGAGCACGTTCTGAAGCGCAGTCATGTTTTGGAAGAGGCGAATATTCTGGAACGTTCGGCCAATCCCACGCGCGGTAATCTGGTTCGGCCGCTTGCCTTCAATCCGCTCGCCATTAAACGTGATCGTTCCTTCAGTAGGAACGTAGAGACCGGTGACCATATTGAAAAAGGTGGTCTTGCCGGCCCCGTTCGGACCGATCACGCTGGCGATCATTCCCTCTTCCATGATCAAATCGACAGCGTTGACGGCGGTTAAGCCACCGAATCTCTTGGCGAGTCCTGTGACTTCAAGAAGGGCCATCTCACTCTGCTCCTACGCGCAATTCGTTCTCAACCGGTTCGCCGGCCTCATCGATGGCCAGATCCTCGCGCTGTTTGGGCCAATCGAACTGTTCGTCCGCGCCGTGCAATTCGGCCTGGCGTTCCTTGCTGGGCAGGAGCCCCTCGGGCCGGAGCACCATAACGATGATCAGGGTCGCGCCGAAGAAGAACCAGCGCCAGAGCGAGAGATCGGCCGTCTGGAGGGCTGGAATCCCCACCAGGTTGCCGAGCGTACGGACAAAGACGGTCGATTGGGCCAGAACAACCCGGTCGAAGACGGTGATGAGCATGCCGCCCAAGACCACACCGCGGATATTCCCCATACCGCCCAGGATCACCATACAGAGCAGGAGCACCGACACGTTGAAGCGAAACAACTCAGGGAAGATCGCCTGCAACTTGGAGGCATAGACCGAACCGGCCAGGCCGGAGAAGGAAGCCCCGAGCGCAAAAGCAAGCAGCTTGGTCTTGATGGGATCGACGCCCATGAAGTCGGCGGCGGTCTCATCCTCGCGAATCGCGATCCAGGCCCGACCCAGCCGGCTATCTTGCAGGCGGCGCGAGCCGATGATTACCAACGCGCCGACGAACATGATGAGGTAGTACCATGGCAAGGGATCGTTGGCGAAGTGGAAGCCGAAGAGGTTGGGGCGACCGACCGGGTTAAGCCCCTGGACGCCGTTGGTGAGGTTGTAATTCTCGAACAGGACGAGCGGACCGATCTTGAACGTCAGGCTCGAGGCATTGCGAAAGACAATCGGGACGATCTCACCAAATCCGAGGGTGACGATCGCCAGGTAGTCGCCCCGCAAGCGCAGGGTCGGCGCCCCAAGGATCATCCCGAAGAGGGCCGCGATGACCGCCGCCAGTCCAATCACGATCCAAAAGCCCCACTGGATGCCGTGGAACGGTGAGTTGAAGATGCCCATCGTGTAGGCGCCGATGGCGAAGAAGGCGGCATACCCCAAATCGAGGAGCCCGGCAAAGCCCACCACGATGTTGAGCCCCAACGCCAGCACCACGAAGACAGCAGCGTCGGTCACGGTGTTGAGCCAGCGCAGCTTGAGCGCGCGGTCAGCCAGGGGATAGAGCAAAATGACCGCCCAGACGACGGCCGTGACGATCGTGGCCCGTTGCCGCTCCGGCACCGCCGCCCAGCGTGAGGCCATCGATTGCGGAAGAACGCTCATAGATCACTCCCTGGAACGGACGACGGACATTTCTTTGGCGGCCGGTGGGGTTGCAGTTCCACGCGCTCCTCCATCAGGCCTTTTCAGCCGCCTGCTCACCTAAGAGACCGGTTGGCTTGAAGACCAGCACGAGAATCAGCGTCGCGAAGACGAGGGCGCGGGTCCATTCGGCGGCAAAGTACTGATCGCTGAAGGCAGTGAGGAACCCGATCAGGTAGCCCCCGAGCATCGCCCCGGTGACGTTGCCGATCCCCCCCAGCACCGCCGCTGTGAAGGCCTGGAGCCCGGCCTCGAAGCCCATGAGATAGCGCCCCGTGTTCAGATAGATGCCGACGACGATGCCCGCCGCCCCCGCCAGGGCCCCACCGATGAAAAAGGTGGTCATAATGACTCGCTCGGCGTTGATCCCCATCATCGCCGCGGCCTCCCGGTCCTGGGCTGTCGCTCGCATCGCTTTGCCCATTTTGGTGCGACGGATGAACAAGGTCAGCCCAACCATTAAGGGGATGGTGATCGAGAAGAGAAAGAGATCTTTGGTCGTGAAGAAGATCAGCGTCTGGAGACCAAAGATATCACGCAGGATGTCGATGGTCGGGAAAATATTGGGGTAGAAAATCTGGCTCGGACCCTTCCAGATCTGAGCGAGATTCTCAAGGGCGAAGGAGGCCCCGACGGCGGTAATCAAGGGTGCCAGGCGTGGTGCTCGACGCAGGGGTTTGTAGGCAATCCGATCGACAGTGACGTTGAGCAGCCCCGTCAACACCATCGTGGCTGCGAACACAACGAACAAGACCCAGACCAACTGAAAGCCGGTGAGGGTCTTGGTGGTGCCGAGGAGTTGCAACAGTGTCAACGAGATCATGAAGCCGAGCATGAAGATGTCGCCGTGCGCGAAGTTGATTAGCTCGATGATCCCATAGACCATCGTGTACCCCAGTGCAATCAGCGCGAGGTACGACCCGATCGTCAGCCCGTTGAGCACTTGCTGGAGAAAAATCTCTGTTCCGCTCATGCATCCGCCTTTGGACGGGAGAGGCAGGGCGAGGCATTTCGTTTGGCGGCGATGCCGGCCGCGATTGATCGGGCGCCCGCGCCGGGGGCTGCGCGTTCAATCCCTGTAAAGGTCTCACCCCTGCTACCGGCGGGGACCAGGGCCTTGAGAAGCCCTGGTCCCCCACCTGCTCTTACTTGCACGTCATGTCAGGTTTGATCACTTCCCGGAAGTCGAAGTTGCCGTTCCTGACGATGAAACCCGACATCGAGAAGATCGTCGGGTCACCATTCTCGTCGAAGCTGAATGGATCGGCGATTCCCTTGTCGAAGTCCTTCGTGTTGCGTACGGCGTCCAGGATCTTGGCGCGATCCTTCTCACCAGCCCGGTTAATGGCATCCGCCACCAGCCGGCCGACCTGGTAGGCATAGGTGGCAAAGCCGATGGGGTCCTCACCGTACTTGGCCTTGTAGTTCTGGTAGAACGCCTTCCCCGCCTCGCTCGGGAGTTGATCGGGCGGCAGGCCGGTGAAGGTGATGTAGACGTTCTCGTTGGCCTGGTCAATCGCGCCCCCGATCGCCTCCATCAGGCCGGGTGAGTAGAGCCCGTCCGGGCCCATGAACTTGGTGGCAGGGAACATCCCCAGCGCGGCCATCTGCTGGATGACCTGCGGGCCGCCGGAGTCGATCACGAAGCCACCGTAGACCAGTTCGGCACCCGACGCCTTGACCTTGGTGAGGAGCGAGCGGAAGTCGATGTTGGTAGACTCGACGCCCTCGTGGCCGACGATCTCGATGCCATTCGTCTTGGCGGCGCTCTCGAAGATGTCCGCAAGACCCTTGCCGTAGAGCTGGCGGTCATCCAGAACGAAGGCCTTCTTGAAGCCCAGGCAGCTCGCCCACTTCGCAGCCGCTTGACCCTGCAGGTCGTCCGCCGGATTGGTTCGGAAGTAGTTGATCTTGCCGCTGGGCCGGTAGATCGCAGGCTCGTTCTCCTGGCAGGCCGGGTTCTTCTTGGTCAGGCACGGGCTGGTGTTCGCCGGGGTGATCATGGCGATGTCGGCCTGGTTCAAAATGGGGATGCTGACCTTGGCCGCGCCAGAGTTGTACGTCCCCAGGTAGACCATACAGTCGGGGTCGTTGATGCACTTCTGGGCATTCTCAGCCTCAATCGTACCATCCCACGAACCGGTCGCCGGCGATGCGTCGTCGAGGTTGACAATCTCGAGCTTGTAGCCAACGGCGGTCCCACCGGCATCTTCGACCGCCATATCCACCGCACGCTTCATCGCCGTGCCCTCGGGGATCATGGCCCCCTGCATCGGCCAGCTCGTGTAGATCTTGATGACGCCCTTGT
>DOUV01000096.1 GCA_003520455.1 Chloroflexota bacterium
CTGTGGCTCCCACCGTTGCTGTACCGACGGGGGTATTGGCGGGCTGGACGGTTTGGGTGGGTGTGTTTTGGGCTGCCTGCACCGCCGCGGGCGTCCCGCCCACCGTCGCCAGCCCAAAAACGAGGGCCAGGAGGAGCAAGGTGCTCCCAAGTGTTACGACGAGCGTTCGAAATCGCATGGATGCATCTCCTTTTTTAGGGTGAATTTGCAGTCTGACAGTAAGCTTGCGAGTGAGCAATTGTCTTGCCATCCCTTGCCGCCACTCCGGAAGGGTTCGTCCGGGCGGCCGAGGTGTGGCGCACCTTCCGCCTGGCCTGCGGGGCTGCCGCAGGCCGCTTGACACCCCGAGAGGCGCCCGCCCGAAGGAAGCAGGTGCATCGCAGCCTGACAATTGAAGCGCAAGGGGAAGTTGCCAGCCAGCCAGCACAATGCTAGACTGGACTCGTGGCAGGTATCGGGTGCCAGCTGTTGGCCGTTGGCTGCGGGGTGGGGCCCGGTTCCTTGACCTGTCGCTCGTGACCCCCCCCCGGCCGCTGATCCCCGGCGACCGGCCACACTGAACCGCTGGCTGGTTGATCCCGCCGATGTTCGGCGGGTCGCGAGGGATGCAGTTCTCCCACACGACGTTCGGAGCTCAAGCCGCGGATTCAACCAGGAGCCGATGGCGGCGCAGATCGAATGCTCAAGGCGGGAGAGGCTTCGTTCCTGGCTTGCTTTCATGCGACCCCGTCTCTGCGTTATCGAGCTCTTGCAGACGGCATGCGAAGGCGCCTTCCGCGGTCGCCCTCACGGGCGGGGAGCGGTGGCGGCGGACGCCGGCATCCTGCGGAAAGGAGCGCTATGCTGGCCCAACTCTACATCAACGGCGAGTGGGTCGACAGCAGCGGACTCGAGCGAATCCCGGTCGAGGATCCCGCGACGCAGACGGTTCTTGCCGCGGTCCCGGCTGCGACTGAGGCGGACGTGAACCGGGCCGTGGCCGCGGCGAAGACCGCCTTCGGTGAGTGGCGTTGGCAGAGCGCCAACGAGCGCGCCGGGATGCTCCACGAGATCGCGCACAAGATTCGTGCCCACTGGGACGAACTCGTCGAGTTGTTGACCCGCGAGGAGGGCAAACCCCGGTCTGAGAACGAGGAAGAGTTCGAGTGGAGCGCGAACACCTTCGACTACTACGCCGAGCTCGGCCGCAATAGCCGTGGCCGTGTGATTCCGTCTGGAGAGCCGCGCACGCAACTGAACCTCGTGATCAAAGAACCGTACGGGGTCGTCGGCGCGATCGTGCCCTGGAACTACCCCCTGCTGCTCCTCGCGTGGAAAATGGCGCCGGCCCTGGCCACCGGCAACACCGTTGTCATCAAGCCGAGTGAGATGACGCCCCTGAGCACGCTGCGCTTCGTTGAGCTCTGCTGCGACCACCTGCCCCCGGGTGTAGTCAACGTCGTGACCGGAGCCGGGGCAACGGGTGAGGTTCTCGTGCGCCATCCCGATGTGCCGGTCATTGCCTTCACGGGGAGCCTCGCTACCGGGCAGCGGATCGCGAGCCTGGCGGCCCCGATGATGAAACGCACCCACCTGGAACTCGGGGGCAAGGATGCCTTCGTTCTCGGGCCCGACGCCGACCTCGAGCCATCGATCGAGGCGCTGGCCTACGCAGCGCTGATCAACGCCGGCCAGGTCTGCACGAGCAGCGAGCGCGTCTACGTCCCGGGCACCCTGGCCAACGACTTCGTCGAGGGCCTCACCGAGTACGTGCGCAGACTGCGCCTGGGGCACGGCCTCGAGCCGGGCATCGACATGGGGCCGATGATCGGCGATCAGTACCGCGCCAAAGTCGAGGCACAGGTGGCACAGGCCCGTCAGAAAGGCGCCCGTGTCCTCACCGGTGGCCGCCGGCCGCCCGGCCTCGAGCACGGTTACTTCTACGAGCCGACGGTGTTGGTCGACGCGAATCACGACATGGACATCATGGTGGAGGAGACCTTCGGCCCGACCATCCCCATCATGACGTATAATACCTTTGACCAGGCCATCGAGTGGGTGAACTCGTCCAAATATGGCCTCGGCGCAACCATCCGGACTAACGATCCGCTGCTGGCGAAACGCTTCTTCGAGGAGGTAAAGGCCGGGACGATCTGGATCAACGACCCGCTCACCGACAACTACGCCGGTCCCTTCGGGGGCATGAAGTACACCGGCGGCGCGCGCGAATTGGGTGAGGAGGGTCTCTCCACTTTCATGGAGACGAAACACGTCCATTGGGATTTCTCCGCCGAGAAGAAGAGTTGGTGGTATCCGTATGAGTAACCCGTGGAGTCGCTCGTAGTGGAATCGAGCCCATCGCCGGATCACCTTCAGGGAGAACGAACGCGAGACGGGATGCGTCTTCTCGCGCATCACGCATCACGTCGCGATGCCTTCGGATGAGTGCCCACCGAAGAGTATTCCTTTTTTGGCGAATGGAGTAGCGAATGACAAGTACATCGAGCTCAACATTCGAGGTGACGCCCGAACTGTTCTCGCCCGTCCTATACCGCATGACGCCGCTGGCTGTCGAACGTGGCGAGGGCTGCTATCTCTGGGATGTCAACGGGCGCCGCTACCTCGACTTCACCTCGGGGATCGGCGTCACCAACACCGGCCACTGTCACCCGCGCGTCGTCGCGGCCGCCCAGGCTCAAGTCGCCCGGCTGATTCACGGGCAGCAGAACATCGTCTGGCACGAGCCCCTGATGCGGCTGGCCCGGGAATTGCTGCCCGTCATGCCGGGTGACATCGACACATTCTTTTTCTCGAACTCGGGCGCTGAGGCGGTCGAGGCCAGCATCAAGCTGGCTCGCGCTGCAACCGGCCGGCCGAACATCATCGCCTTCGAGCGGAGTTTTCACGGCCGAACGATCGGCACGATGAGTCTCACCAGCTCGAAGACGGTCTATCGCGCGGGCTACGAGCCGCTGATGGCGGGGGTTTTCTTCGCTCCCTACGCCTACTGTTTCCGCTGTCCGGTGGCCGTTCGCAGCGAGGGACGTTATGGGTTCGATCACTGTTGCCTCTACCCGCTCGAGAAGCTTGAGTGGATGTTGCACGCGGAGACCGCCCCGGAAGAGACCGCCGCGATGATCATCGAGCCGGTGCTGGGCGAGGGGGGCTACGTCGTGCCGCCGGTCGAGTTCATGCGCGGCCTGCGTGAGATCTGCGACCGGCACGGGATCCTCCTGATCGTCGATGAGGTCCAGAGCGGCATCGGGCGCACCGGGAAGTTCTGGGCGGTCGAGCATTTCGGCATCGTGCCCGACATCGTGGTGATGGCCAAAGGGTTGGCCAGTGGCTTCCCGCTGAGCGGCATCGCTGCCTCCCGCGAGCTGATGGCCGGCTGGGCCCCTGCCACGCACGGCGGCACTTACGGCGGCAACGCCGTTGCGTGCGCGGCGGCTGTCGCGACGGTCCAGCTGATGAAGGAGGGATTGGTGGCGCACGCCGCCGAGATGGGCGAGCACCTGATCACCCGGCTCCGCGATCTCCAGGCCGACTTCCCGACCATGGCCGACGTTCGTGGACTGGGGCTGATGGTCGGAACCGAGTTCATGCGCGACGGCGTGCCGGCCGGTGACATCGTCAAAAATCTGGTCGCCGATTCTCTCGATCACGGCCTGATGCTGTTGACCTGTGGCTCCGACAACAACGTCGTCCGCTGGATTCCGCCGCTGGTCGTCACCCGCGAGCAACTCGACGAGGCGGTGGAAATCTTCGCGGGCGCGCTCGATCGCCACACGGGTTGAGACGAAGAGCCCTTCGGGGCCGGTGGACGAGCGGCCGCTGCTCTGCCGGCCCCGATCGATGTTCGTCTTCGGAAGCGGATATTGTATTCGTCCGGAATGAACGCCTCTCGGCCGTCTCGCCGGCAGAGCCGTGCCGGAGACGGGCGGCAACCCGGGGTCGCCAGGTTGCGTACAGTCTGTGACCTCTGCTTCCATTGACGCGTCGCTCCGGCGAGGCGGAGCGACACCGAAGGAACCGACGATGACCGATCATCCCGATCTGAATTGGCTCGTGCGGCGCACGGTCCAGGAGGTGAGCCGCGAACTGCTGCGCATGCTGGACAGCGCCTCCGGCGATGTTCAGCCGCGGGCCGCCGCGACCAACGATTTGCGCACCGAGTTGCAACGTTTCCAGCAGAGCCTCGAGCAACTCAGCGAGAGTGACCTTGCGATCTACGGCACGGCCCTGGCCGGGCTGGAAGATACCCTGATGTCGCCTGAGCCGTTCCACTACCAGAGTGTGCTGGATCACCTCATCCAAAACGTCGGCGGGTTGTTGGATGACCTGGGCTGCTTCGACGTCTTCGGCGGTGACCTGCCGGCGGTCACGCTCGATCTCGTGTGGGCACCCAGCCTTCGAGCGCGCGTCGATCTGGATGTGGCCATCCCAATCGAGCAGACCCGCCGCCGGCTGCGGCAAACGGTGCTGGCTCGGCTTTTCGAAGGTCAGCACCTCTTTCTCACGATCCAGCACTTGTACCGCCCGCGCCTGCTGCGCGCTCCCGAGCCCGACGACTGGTGCTAT
>DOUV01001065.1 GCA_003520455.1 Chloroflexota bacterium
ACCCCGACGATCAGCTCGCCGCCGCTCTCAACCCCCAATTGGTTCGGCTCAGTTCGCTGACGCCAGAGGACGAAGCCAACCTCCACGCGCTCGTGGCCGAACACGCCGAGCACACCGCGAGCCCGGTCGCCCGCCGGCTCCTCGGTGCCTGGCCGGCCACTGTCCGCGAGTTCAAGCTCGTGGTTCCTCGATAAACTGAGTCAGGAGATTGCAGAGCAGAGGGGGAATGCGCTTTTCCCCCCTGCTCTCTCCCCACTGCAGCGCCTCATTTGCCTCCTCCCAGCCGGCCGTCTGCTGGCATAAAACCTGCTGGACCCGTCCATCGAAAATAATTCGAGTAACCATTCGCGCCCGCTCTGCACCCTTCGACCGTTCTTTGAAGGCCTACCAGGGGCACTCTGGCGTGCCCCTGGTAGGCGGCGCGTGCGGCGACGTGGTTGGCCTGGTGCGGGCCGCCCAGCGTGACGTAGCCAGGATTCAGGGCCGGGCGGGCGTCTTCGGCGGGCTGTTCACCGACGTGACCCCCATCCCGGCTGGATCGATACCGGCGATGCGCCCCTCGACGAGGCGCATCGCCGGTATTCGCGTGCCAGTCCCATCCCGGTCGTGAACCGAATACACTCACCACACCGCAGGGTGATCGCTCGGGGGCTCCCCCGGCACTCGCATCTCGCTCCTTGTTCTTTGCCACCCTCTCCACCGAGACCCCTGGCACATATCATGCTACCGCCCTTCTCCGAAGGTTCTGAGGTAGTAAGTTTCGTCTCTGTCCACGTGCCCTTCAACCGGATGCTGGAGGGCTGTTGGGACCGGGTGGCGCACCGCGCTACGTGCGCTGCGGATATTTGCAAGTATGCGGTGTCCATTCCAGTTTGCAGTGTGAGTCGTCGATCCCGAGGACTCAGGCGCACGGTTCTCATCGCCAATCGGTCCCCCGGCCTCCCTCAAACGACCTTTCCCACGTCGCACCCCTACTGCCACCCCGTCGTGCGGCATCGTCCAGTGCTACTCCGTTGGTGGTTCCCATTCCCCTCAACCGCAGCGCGTCAGCACGAAGCGTGGTGTACTGCGGTTTGAGTTTGGATTCGTCCAAAGTTATCGACCAGGGACACAAACCTCTCACTCTGTCGCAAAGGAGGTCTACAGATGGATCGACGTTCACTCCGATCGCTTTGGCTGGTTGCCAGCCTTGGGCTCGCGCTGGTCCTCGTGATAGGCTCGGCGTGGCCCAGTGTGGCCGCGCCACCGCTGCAGCAAGGGCCGACGCTCACCTTCCAAACACCCAACCTGCCGAATGATCTGCCCGCTTCGCAGCGTGGGGCCTTTGCCCTGATGAGCGATGCCGAGCGCACCGTGGCCAATGCGCTCCTGGCGGTCGAGGCCGACCCGCTCTTCACTACTACGGCCGCAGTAACAGGGACGAATCTCCTCCCCTCGACGAATACCGTGCTCGGGGTGACCCACAATATGCTTGGCACGATCGGCGATGGGCTGGACGATTTTAACCTTATCGCCAGCCGCGAAGCAGTGCCACCACGAACAGTAGCGCCCGCACCCGGGTTGGCCACAACGCCGACTGTCACCGGTGGCGCTTTCACGACCGCCACCCCTGCGTTGACCACAACGCCGACTGTCACCGGTGGCGCCTTCACGACCGCCACCCCTGCGTTGACCACAACGCCGACTGTCACCGGTGGCGCCCTCACGACCACTACACCCGCGTTGACCACAACGCCGACTGTCACCGGTGGCGCCCTCACGACCACGACACCCGCGTTGGCCGTGACGCCGACGTTACCTGGCCCGGGTAGCATTTTTACCCCCACGACCGCTCAGCCCCAATTCGGAGTCGCGGGTGGCGCGTGCGGCGACCTGGTGAACCTGGTGCGGGCGGCGCGTCGCGATGTGGCCCGCATCCAGGGGCGCGCCGGCTTCTTCGGGGGTCTCTTCACGAATGTGGACCCGGCCGAGCGGCGCGCTGCCCTGGATTCCCTCCGTTCTGATCATCAGCAGATGCAGCAGGCCCTGCAGTGCCTGGCTCAGTCTCAACCGGTGCCCGTCACCGGCCAGAGGACGCCCCGTGCGATCGGCACCCAGGCTCCGCTCACGACAACGATCTCACTCACCCCGACCGTTGTGGGTAGCCCGGCCGCCACCATAACTACCACGGCGTCAGTGACTGAGACCGGGCCGGTGGCCCCCCGCACGCCCATCCCGGCCCCCCCCACGACCACCACGACACCGCTGACCGAGACCGGGGCGGTATCCCCCAGCACGGGCGGCCCGGCCGCTACCGTGACCACCACGACGCCACTGACTGAGACCGCGGAGGCGCTCGGCCAACCAGGCGGTGAGGTCGCGCTCACCGACATCACCGCCAACCCGCAGCGCTACTACGGTCAGACGGTGACGGTGACCGGAACTGTCGATGTGGTTCTAAGCCCGAACGCCTTCACAATTGCCAGGAATAACCTCCTCGACCTGGGCGAGATCACTGTCCTGAGTTCCACGCCAAGGAGGGCCCTGAACGCGGGCGAGAGGCTCCAGGTGACCGGTATCGTCCGTCAGTTCGTTCGAGGCGAGATCGAACGGGATCTCGATTTTGATTTGGGCGAGGACTTGAGCGCGCAGTTTGAGAACAAGCCCGTGATCATTGCCAGCTCAGTCCAACCGGTGCGCTAAGCCTGAGGGCCGGCCCTCAGGCCGGCGTGCGAGCCAACCAACACGTCGCCGGCGGTGCCCCTCTCACTGGGATGCGCCGCCGGCGCTCTTATGCCAACCCGGCTCTCGTGTTCGGGGCCGGTCACCGTTCACCCGCGGAGGTCACCGGGAAGCGCAGCAGAAGTATGCTGGCGGAGCGTAGGCTTCCGCTGGCACAAATGTGCTCTCATCATAAGCGTAGACGCCCAGTCAGGCGGTCAGCACCATGGCCGCAGCCGCCCATCCAATACCCTTTTCTGCTCCGATGCGCCGCGGGCGCAAATCATATAGGCTGTCTGAAAAGCGGCCGTGGGCCAACGAGCCTTCGCCAACGACAATTCGGGGATCTTTCCGAGCCCGCCCTGTACCCGCAGAGAAGCACCATCCGAACGTCGCGCGGAGAGTGGGGCGAGCAGTTCCCCAAACCAGCAGCAGACCTCCTCTTCGTAGGGTTTGACAAGAGCAACCGAGCTGGGTAGACTTCGAGCTGAAAATCAAACCAGTTCAGCGCGCTTGAAGAGCCGACGACGGCCGGGAGGACCCCCGGCCGTTTTGCTTACACCGGATGGCCTATTGGCAGGGATGTTGCTTTATAACAAAGTACCGATGTAAAGTCACGGCTGCGTTATATTCTTAGAGCCAGGAACGGGTCACAAGGGATGGAACGATGGATGAGTATACGCGAAAGATACGGCTAGTTCTCCTGATTGCGGGCTCCGGGACAACGATGCAGGCAATTCTCGATGCGTGCCGGCTGGAGCGGCTGAACGCGCAAGTGGTGGCCGTCTTTTCCCACGAGCCCTATGAATATGGACTGTTGCGCGCCGAGCGGGAGGGGGTTGCCGCCTTCCTGCACGATCTCAGCAACTATCGCTTCGAGGGTCGCTCGCAGCACGAGTACGACACCGACTTGGCAGAGCGGGTCGCAGCCATTCATCCCGACTACGTCGTCGTCGCCGAGTGGAAGCTCCCGTTGGGCAGTGCTTTTCTCGAGCACTTTCCCAACCGGGTGATCCATCTCCACTCTGGGTTGCCCGGCCAGTTTCCGCTCTTTGATCCATACGGCCAAAATCCGGTGTCGCGCGCCTTCGATGCGTACAATAACGGTCTGATTCGCGAGACCGGTGTGAACCTCCACATCCTGCGCGATGCGGCCGCGAGTGGTCCGGTTCTGGCGCAGGAACGCGTCCCAATCTACGAATACGACACGCTCCTCGACCTCGAAGACCGCTTTATCCGCGCCGCACAGGACAGCCTGATCAACGGCCTCCGGCTGCTGATTGCCACCGGTGAGCGGGAGTACAACCAGCACTGGTGGGACCGGGGATAGCCACTGGCCCGAGCCGTACTTGTGTAACGAGCCTAAAAAAGCCGCGCTGTGGGCGCGGCTTTTCTGTTCTACCGGTGACTCGTTGCGACTCGTCTCTGCCGCGCTCCAGACGCTCGGAGAATAACACGAACAGAGTCGCGAACCCTCACCACCTGGGGTCGCGGCGGTGGTCACTGGCGTGGTGCAAGAAGCAGTTCCGGGACCTGGCAGGGATGATAAAAGAGCGCGAGCGCGGGGGACTCCCGCGCTCGCGGTAGAGCAATCGTGATCTCAGCGCTTAGACGGCGTTTTTCACCTGCTGCCAGGCATCGCGCACCGCGTTCTTGACCTGTTGCCAGGTCCCAGGATTGCGCGCCTCCCACCGTTGCCGGGCTTCGGGCTCGATCTCCGACCAGTCACGGTCGCGGTAGTTTTCATTGCGAGCGAGGACGTACCCGTAGCGATAGGCCGGCTCGACCTGGTCGTAGGTATAGCCGGTGTTGGCAAAGTTGGTCTGGTAGTGGCGGCGGAAGTCAGGCTCCAAGGTCTCGAAAGCCCGAGCGCCCTGCATCTGCTGGCTCCCGAGCGGCTCAACCTCAACCTCCGTGTCACGCACCGTGTCGCACACAGTCTGCGTGCGCTCGCTGACGTCCTTATCGATGATCACTTCCTCGGTCACACGGCCCTTCTTGGCGACCACCGGCTCTTCGTGAGTCTCACTCACCTCGATGGTCTCTTCCTGGAAGGCGTCCGCCAGGTCGGCCTCGCTCGCGGGGCGATCCACCCGGCGGCGCGAGACGTCAACATCCTCGTCGCGCCGCCGTACCCGTTCCTCGACAGGCTTCTCGGTGACGTAGCGGTGGACCCGCACGCCGCCGCTTTCGACCTCGCGCTTGCCAACTTGCATCTGCTCTTCTACGACCGGTACGGTCGTCTGCCCTTCTTCGAATCCCCGATCCTCATCGATGCCGCCAGTGTAGGGCTCGGCCTCCTGGTCAAAGCCGGTCCAGCCACGCTCGCGCCACCCCGCCGCACGCTGCCTGACATCGATGGGATTGTGCCGGCGCATCACCGCGACGGCATCGTCGATCTTCTCATCTCGGAATCATCACAAGCGTGCGCGGATCGCTGCCGTCAGCCCGGCGGTCGTCAGCGAACCGCCGAGGTCGGGGGTCGCAGCACCGGCAGCCAGGGCGGCGTTCACTGCCCGCTCGATGCGTTCAGCAGGGCCAGCCTGGCCCCACGTGTGGCGAACGAGCAGCGCGACGCTCAGGATTGCCGCGACCGGGTTGGCGATGCCCTGCCCGGCGATGTCCGGCGCGGAGCCGTGCACTGGCTCTGCCAGCCCGACGCCGCCGGCTCCCAAATTGAGCGAGGGTGCCAGGCCAAGGCCACCCCCCCATACCGCGGCGAGGTCGCTGAGGATATCGCCGTAGAGGTTGGGCGCCACGAGCACGTCGAAGCGCTCCGGGCGCGCCGCCAGGTGGTAGGCGGCCACATCGATCAGCAGTTCGTCCACGGCCACTGCGGGGAACTCGGCCGCCACCGCCCGGACGGCATCGCGAAAGAGGCCATCGGTCAGCGGCAGGATGTTGGCTTTGTGGGCGATCATCAGCCGCCCCCGGCGTTGCGACGCAAGTTGCAGAGCCACTCGCCCGATCCGCTCGCTGGCACCACGGGTGATCCGCCGGGTCGCCTCGGCGACCTCACCCTCGCGCACCCAGCGCTCCTCGCCGACGTAGAGGCCTTCAGTGTTCTCGCGGACCACGACAAGGTCCACCGCCGGCCGGGCCTTGGGAACAGGCATCGTCCGCACGGGCCGCAGGTTGGCGTAGAGTCCCAGCTCCTGCCGCAACGTCAGAATCGCCGAGCGATAGCCCGGTACCTTCCGCGCCGGCGACTGCACGGCTCCGAACAGCGCTGCCCCGGCCGCGCGGATCGCCGCCAGGGTCTCGTCCGGCACCGCGACACCGCAGCGTTCAAACGTGGCCCAGCCAGCCTCCGCCGGCACGACCTCCAGATCAGGCAGCACGGTACGGAGCACCTCAACGGCGGCCGGGATGACCTCCCGGCCGATTCCGTCGCCGGGAATCACGACAACTTGGTGGCTCATTGTGAATCCCCAGCCTCAGCCTCTTCAACACCAGCCACTCGCAAGGTCTTCTGCAACATCGGAATCAATCCACCCGCCGCGACGATCTTCAGCACGCTGGGCGAGAGCGGGGGAAAAGAAAACTGCCCGGCCGCGCAGCGCAGGGTGTGCGCAGTCAGGTCAATCTCGACCGTCTCGCCCGGCTGCAGCGCCGCGTAACAGGCAGGGCCGATCGTCAGCGCCGGCAATCCATTGTTGATCGCGTTGCGGTAGAAGATGCGCGCGAAGCTCAGCGCCAGCACCGCTCCGGCCCCGGCGTACTTGAGCGCGGAGGCTGCCTGCTCACGCGAGGAGCCGCAGCCCCAGTTTCGCCCACCGACGACGATGTCGCCGGGTTGGGCCGCCGCGGCGAAGCCCGGATCGAGGTCTTCGAGCGCGTGGCGCGCCAGGTCGGCCGGCTCGGTGAGCGTATAGGTGTATTTGCCGGGGAAAATGACGTCAGTGTTGACGTCATCGCCGTATTTCCAGATTCGACCGCGCAGGATCATGCCTTCTGCTCCTGTAAAATCTCCATCGCCGCAGGGGGTGGGCTTCCGCGCCCAAAGGAGAGATCTTGTGAAACGGACACACCAGGGGTCGGAACAACAAGCCACACAGTTTCTCGACGCGCCACGGAGGGACCCGGCACCATGCTGATCTCACCTGATCGCAGCCGCTTTCCCGGTGTCCTGGGGTAGCTCGGATGGAATCACTGGGACGCTGCGCGTGTGACCCCACCATCAACTCGGCGATCGAGGAATGCCAGGATGACACATCTCGCGACCAGAGAGCGGTACAGACTCCCAACCCGAGCAACATCTCTCTCGTCTCAGCCGGCGAGGCGCGACTCAACGCCCCGGCTGGGGCGTGTCCAACTCTGCCGGCGACGCAATCCGCCCCATGATCGCGCTCGCTGCCACGACGGCGGGGCTCGCCAGGTAGATCTCGCTCTCGGGAGTACCCATGCGGCCGCGGAAATTGCGGTTGCTGGTGCTGATGGTGACCTCGCCCGGCGCGGGCACGCCCATATGGTTCCCCATGCAGGGGCCGCAGCCGGGCGTCCCCAACGCGGCCCCCGCCGCCAGCAGATCGGCGATATAGCCCAGACGCAGAGCCTCCTGCAGGATCTCCGATGAGGCCGGGATCACCAGCAACCGCGTCCCCGGTGCCACGCGTCGGCCCCGCAGGATCGCCGCCGCGGCGGCGATATCTTCCAGCCGCCCATTGGTGCAGGTGCCGAGGAACGCCTGGTGCACCCGCCGCCCGGCGACGGCCGAGAGCGGCGCGACGTTGTCCACCGTGTGCGGGCAGGCGATCTGCGGCTCGAGCTCGTCCAGGTCGATCTCGACCCGGCTCTCATAGGCCGCGCCGGGATCGGGAGAGAGCGCGCCGGCGACGATCCGCTCACGGCAGCGCCCGACCGGTTCGCCTGTGCGTCGGCTGAGACGGCCGGCCAGCCAATCGAAGGCCGCGTCGTCCGGCGGCAGGTAGGCGTTCTTGACGCCGAACTCGGCCATCAGGTTGGGAAGCACCATGCGCGCGTCAATCGAGAGCGTCGCCAACCCCTCACCCGCGAACTCGACCGAGCGGTAGAGCCCGCCATCGGCGCCGTAGCGGCCCACGATTGCGAGGCCAAGATCCTTGGAGGTCACACCCGGACGGAGGCGACCGGTGAGGGTAATCTGCATCGCCTCGGGCACACGCAGCCAGAGCTGGCCGGTAGCCCAGAGCGCCGCGACCTCGCTCCGGCCGACGCCGGCTCCGAAGGCCCCAAGCCAGCCGAAGTGGGTCGTGTGAGAGTCCGCGCCCAGGATGGTCTGGCCCGGCAAGATCAGGGCCTCTTCGCTCACGACCTGGTGGCAGATACCGCGCCCGACCTCGAAGAAGTGCCGAACGCCCTGCTGGGCGACAAACTGGCGCACCTCGGCATGGTTCTGAGCGTGCCTGGTTGTCGGCGCCGGCACCGCATGGTCGAGCGTGATGGCCAGCCGCTCGGGGTACTTGACCCGGCTTACCGGCAGCGTGTCGAAGATGCGCGCGATGGCGGCGGTGTTGTCGTGGCTCAACACCACGTCGGGCTCGACGTCCACCACCTGGCCCACCTCAACGGCGGGCAGCCCGGCGGCGCGGGCGAGGGCTTTTTGCGCAAACGTTTGGTTACGAGAAGAGTTCTGCCGTTCTTGCAGCTGCACAAGCCGCTCCTCCGGATCTATGTAGAAAAGACAAAGCGTGAGACTTCCGACGTCTCGGAAGAGTTCGGAAGTCTCCGATCATGGGACGCGCTCTTCTCACAGGGAAAGTCCGCGGAACGCCCACAGGAACGCCAGCGCACAGAGCACCGTGCGGTCGGTGATTTCGCCCCGGCGGGCAGCGGACTGCACCCACGCCAGATCACACCATTCGGCCGTGACGAACTCGGCGTGGTCGGGGGCTGCTACCTGCGCCTGGCGGACCTTCCGCGCCAGGTAGAGCGTGTTGACGGCGTTCGTGAGCGCGGGATTGTCGTGGAAGCGACCTAACTCACTCCACTCCTCCGCATCCAGACCCGTCTCCTCCCGCAGTTCACGCTGCGCGGCGGCCAGCGGCTCCTCGTCTGGCCCATAGAGTCCGCCGGGCAGCTGCCAGATGACTTCTCCCACGGCGTGGCGGTACTCGCGCTCCAGCAGAATCCGCCCGCGCTCGTCCAGCACCGCCACCCCCACCCCCTGGCTGTCCCTGTGGATGCGGGTGTACTCGTACACCTTCCCACCCGGAAGACGCACCTGGTCGAGCAGGACGGTGAGCCATTTGTTGCGGAAGGCAACGACTGTGGAGAGCGTTTGCCATTTCGAAAGCATGGGTGACACCAGGGACGGATAACGGATCATACACGACGAACCGCGGGCCACGGAGATCCAGCTTCAGGCCGCATCCTGAGAAACAAGGGCTGGTTCGCTGGCCCAATGATAGAGCAAAGCATCCACGTCGTCTAGCGTCATAGAGCGCTCGTCGGCCAGCGCCTTGATGTGGGCGGTGAGCCGTTTGACCGTCTCGTCGTCGAGCGACAGGCCAAGCTGCTCGGCACGGTGCTTGACGGCGTTCCAGCCGGTGAGCCGGTGGGCGATGTGGATGTAGCGCGTCAGCCCGAAGTCCTCGGGCTTGAGGATCTCGTAGGTGGCCGGGTTGTTCAGAATCGCCTTGGCGTGGATCCCGGCCTTGTGGGTGAAGGCCGCGAAGCCGGTGACGTAGTTGCTGAAGGGAATGTCCACACCCACGAGGTCGGCCACGAACTGGTCAAGCTCGCGCAGGAGCAGCAGGTTGTACTTGGCCACGAGCGCCGAATCGGTGGCGTAGAGCCGCGCCACCAGGCCGCCTAACGGGGTGATACCGTTGCGCTCGCCGATGCCCAACACGGAGGTATCGACGTGGGTCGCGCCGGCCTCCAACGCGGCGTAGGCGTTGGCGATGGCACAGCCGGAGTCGTTGTGGCCGTGGAACTCGATATCGCAGCGCACCCGGCCTCGTAGTTCCCGGATCAAATCATAGATCTGGCGCGGCGTCCCGACGCCCACCGTATCGGCGATCCCGACGCGGGTCACGCCAAGCTGATCGACCGCCTCGTAGCAGGCAAAGATATCTTCCGGGGCGGAGCGCAAGCTGTCCTCAGTGCTGAAACGCACCTCGATGCCCTGGCCCAACAGATACTCGACCACCGCCTGGGCCATCTCGATGATCTCAGGGATATCCTTCCCGTGTGAGAACTGGCGCAGATAGGACGAGGTGCCAATGACGACGTCCACTCCGTCCACGCCGGTATCCACGGCGCGCCGCGCATCGTCGAGCGTGCAACGCGTGTGGGTGAGAATCTTGGCGCGCAACCCCAACCCGGTGATGGCACGAATATCGGTCTCGCTCTGAGGGGAGGCCGCCGGACTGGTCAGCTCGAGATACTCGACCCCGAATGCATCCAGCAAGCGAGCGATCTCGATCTTTTGTTGGGTCGTAAAGAAGGCATTGACGAACTGCTCACCCTCACGCAGGGTGGATTCAATGATGGCAAACGTGCCGATGGAATGCTCCATACGCCGGCTCCTTCTTTGACAGTTGCAGGTTGCTTTTCGGTTAAAGGTTGCAGGTTGAAAGGTTGAAGGTTCCCCGATGCGGGCCACCCAGGCGAGACCGTCTCGCTTCGCCCTGCGGGGTGGTCCCCGGCGTCCCCTACGAGACGATCTCGCCTGGGCGTCCCCCGCGGGGTAGGGCGTCCCCCTCAGGGCGGAGATTGGGACAGTGTCAGAGCATTGCACCAGCAATGCCTAACCTTCAACCTGCAACCTTCCAACCTGCAACCGAAGAGCAACCGGCAACCGCCATCAGTTCACGCAACACTATCTCCAGAACATCAATCGCACGCAGGAATTCGTCCACTTCGACGTGTTCATTTGGAGTGTGGTCCAGGGTCGAATCGCCCGGACCGTAGGCCAGAATGGGGCAGCGCCAGATCGGGCCGACCACGTTCATGTCGCTGGTGCCGGTTTTGAGCTTGAAGCGCGGGCGTCCGCCATTGGCACGGATCGCGCGCAGAAAAGCCCGCGCCAGCGGCGTGCTGCGATCGGCCACGTAGGTTGGCTCATGGCCGCGAAAGGTGAGGGTCGCGGCCGGATGGCGCGGCAGAGCGCTCAGATCGCTCTCGAGTTCGGCCGGCGCCAGGTCCGGTGGCAGGCGGAAACCGAGAACCGCGCCGACGCAATCCGAGTTCCCTTCGACGGTCGTGTTGATCTGGCGCAGCGAGGGCAACAACCGATCGAACGCGCCTTCGCGCCCGGTGTTGCGTCGCTCGGCGTAGGCGACGACCCGATTCCAGAACGCAACCGCGAACTCCGCCACGGCCTGCCCGGGTCCGGCAGTGTGCGCCATCGGCTGGGCGAGGCGGAACTCGCAGAGCAGCCGCCCTTTGTAGCCCAGCGTGACCGCATCCCAACTGCTGGGCTCTCCGATGATACAGAAGTCCGGCGCGTAGCCGCCCGCGGCGTGGCGCGCGCCCTTTGAGGTAGCGGCCTCTTCTTCCAC
>DOUV01000469.1 GCA_003520455.1 Chloroflexota bacterium
CGACCGGCGTTTGAGCCCGGTGAGGAACAGGGCAGTCCGAGCCCCGAGCGCCGGCCGGGCCGGAGTCGGAGCCCTGCTGGCGCAGCGCAACTGGAGCGAGAGGTCCAACGCCTGCTGGCCGAGCGCTCCCAGGCGGTCCGTCGCCTCCTGATGCGCTCGCGCCAGCCGTTGGATCGTCTCGTGGAGCGCTTGATGCGGGAAGAAACAGTTGACGAGGCGATGCTGGCCAGTGCACTTCGTGCTCCAGCGAGACCTTGAAGACGGCCAGACTTCCGAAGTCTTTGGAGGGCTGTCTGCGGGCCGCCCCGGCCTCAGACGAGCCGCAGGGTGCGAATCAGCCCTGCGGCGGCAGACGTCGGAAGTCTTGAAGACCGCAATGTCGTTGGCGGATGAGGACTCCGGATGGAACCCGCCGCGGCGCGCCGGAAAGTCATGGTGATCACCGTCTCAAAGGGCGAGCCCTCCTGCAAAGACAGTGACTCTGACGGTCCGGCGAGACGGAGTTCGCGTTTGTCCAGCCTCCTCATCGAGACCCCTTGTCCCCTCGTCGTTAGCGGCAGGGCTCGCTGCCCGCATCGGTAAACGTCTGGCCGGCTTCAGGAACAAACTCCCAGGTGTAGCTCGCCGGGTGAAGCGTCAGCTTCAGGACACCAAACGTGTTGTCGTTGCGAACCTCGCTGTTCGCAATCGGCCAGCCGAGGAAGGGGTAGTGGCTCTTCCCGCCCGAGCCGACGACGAACTCACGAATGCCGTGCGCGGGGTCGGCCACCCCGTTGGGATCCTGGGGCGCGAACCGCTCGTAGTCGTGGTCGTGACCGTTCAGCACCACGTCGGCCGCATAGGCGTAGAGTGCCTCCCAGATGGCCTGCATCGACGATGAGTTTCCGTGGAGACCCGAGCTGAAGAGCGGGTGGTGCCAGTAGGCCAGCGTGCAGGCCGCCGAGTGGGCGGCCAGGTCGGCGCGGAGCCACTGCTCCTGGGGTGAGCCGGCTGCGCAGCCCCCGATCGCCGAGCAGTTGCTGTTGAGCACGGCGATGTGCCAGGCGCCGAGGTCGTAGCTGTAGTAGCCCTTGTCGGGCTCGCCGGCGAGCGGCCCGAAATAGTCGAAGTACCCTGCGGCGCCGGCCGTCCCGTAATCGTGGTTGCCGGGCGCGGGCCGGGTGCGGGCCTTGTGCCGGCCCCAGGATGGATCGTAGCAGTTCGCAAACTGTTTGGCCGTCCCCGACGAGTAGACGTTGTCGCCGGTGGTGAAGACGGTCCCGGGGATCTGGTCGAGTAAGGCGGCGGTGGCCTCGTCGCCGGTGCTGCTGCAGCCGGCGATGTCGCCGGCGCCAACCAGCACCGGGTCGGGGGCGGGTGTGGGTGTGGGCGAAGGCGTTGGAGTGGGCGGAGGCGTTGGGGTGTGAGTCGCCGTGGGCGAAGCGGTTGGGGTGGGCGAAGCGGTTGGGGTGGGTGAAGCGGTTGGTGTTGGGCCGGTCTCGCCGTTGGCGTGCAGGGCGTCGAGGAAGGCGCCATAGCCTGACGCGCTCGCCCACTGGGTCGCGGACTCGACCGCCGTCCCCTCACCCCACTCGTTGAAGGTGGAGATGAGCTGGAAGGTCGCGCCCGAGGCCATCATGGCGCGGATATTGGCGCTCCACTGCGGCAGGTCGCGGGCCAGGCGCGGCTCCTCGCCGACCTTCCAGAAGCCCGGGCTAATCGAGTAACTGAAGTTGCCCTCCCTGTCGGCGGCTTTTGCGGGGGCATACTGATGCCAGCCGTCGGGCTGGCTGGCACAGTCGCGGTAGCCGGAGAAGACCTTGAGAACGATGTAGGCGCCGACGGTGTTGGCCTGCTTCCAGCGGCCGGCCATGGCACAGCCATCGCCCGACGTGGCGTAGACAAAGAGGACGAAGCGACCGTCGATGCGGAGGTAGCTCGGGTCGGTGCTGTAGTGGTCGCGCAGATAGATCAGGTCGGCGCGGATCTGGCCGACGGTCGGATCGCTGTCACCCTCCGGCTCGTAGTAGATCGTCCAGTGCACGGGACTCCCGTGGGCGGCCGCCAGCAGCAAGGGGAATCGTTGGTCTGTGATCGTGCCCTGGCCCCACCAGGCGGCGATGCCGGCATCGATGTGAGCGTACTCGAGGGCGGCGATGTGCTGGCGAATGATCGCCTGGTTCGAGGAATCGTAGTAGCCCAGGGTGGGGGTGTAGTGGGTGTATGGGTAGATGCCCTGCTGGTTCCACGCGCCGGGGAACCAGGAATAGTCGAACGCGGCTCGGATGGGCGGGAGCGGCTGCCCATCTGGCTTTCGCATCAGCGGCAGGTAGATGGAAGACGGCGGCGCGGGGATGGTGTTTGACGCCGAGTCCGGGCGCCAGAGCCGGGTCGCCGTCGGGATCAAAGCCGCCACGATGGCGATGAGGAATGCGAGCGAGACCAACCTTTGCACGGCTCCCCCTCGTCTCGGTGTTCCGAGTACCGATCTCATGAATAGCGAACGCGTCCTGCGAGACGCCCTGGCCGGCAGTGGCGTGGGGCGAGAGCCGGGCGACTGAAGTC
>DOUV01000463.1 GCA_003520455.1 Chloroflexota bacterium
CTTCCCGACTTCAGCGAACCTGAAAAGCCTCACGGTCACCTGTCGAGGGCGGTGCGAGAGCCTGCGCGTCGGTTGGCCGGTGCCGGCGACAGGCAAAGGGCCGAAGCCCAGGTCGGGAGGCTGCGCTCGCGCCGTAAGGCCTCTCGCGCTCCTTGTGCCGCCGGGACGCGGCGCGTCCGGGAGGCGACGGCTGCCTCATGACTTTGTCTTGGTGCTATCTCGGGCCGTCTCCCTGAAGTCACGAATCATCTTCCCAAAACCGTGGCCGATCTCAGGCAGCCGGCGCCCCCCAAATACCAGCAAGAGGACCAGGATAATCAGGATCATCTCGACCGGGCCGATGTTCATCCGAATACTCTCCCTCGGGATGTGACTGAGCCCCGCCGTGCCAAATCGCCGATCACCAGCCGTGCGAGGCCGTGGTTGCCCGAATTGTGCCGCGAAACGGCCACTCTGTCGAATTGAGGCCGGCGGTTGGCCGAGGAACGCCGGGCGATTATACTCATAAGCGACGGTGTGGCTGCGATGGCAAGAGGATGGATGAGAAGCGATGTCCGAGTTCACTCTCGATGCGATCTGGCGGGCCAGTCTCGTGCAGTCGTTGGAGCGCGACGGCCGCCTCAGGCTCAATGAGTTGGTCTCCCTGCACGTCGATCCGACGCCACGGCCAGGCGTCTTGACGTTGATGCAGGGCGTGCAAGACGCCTTCACGCAGGGCTTCGAGGAGTACTTGTGAGCCGCCGGGCTGCCGGGCTGGGTGTCGTGGCGTTGGTGGCGCTCCTGATCGCCTTCATCGTGATGCCTCCCTGGCCGATTGTGCTGCTCGATGCCAATACGCTGGCCTACGCGGTCTGCCACCGCATTCCGTCGCACTCGTTCAGCATTGCGGGGCACCAACTTCCCCTGTGTGCCCGCTGTACCGGTATCTACCTCAGCGCGTTGGCCACGCTGGCCGCGCTCGCCACGGTTCGGCCCAAGGCGCGTACGTTCCCGGGGGGACCGGTTCTGGGACTCTTCCTGCTCTTCATTGCCGTCATGGGGGTTGATGGCCTCAACTCGCTGTTGACCCTCATCCCAGGTGCGCCCTCGGCCTACGAGCCGCGCAACTGGTTGCGCCTTCTCACCGGCGCGTTCGACGGCGTCGCGATGGGCGGGATCTTGTTTCCACTCTTTAATATGACGGTCTGGTGCGACGGCCGAGACGTGCCCGCCGTCACTGGCCGCATTCTGGCCGGGTTGGCGCTCCTCGCACTCGCGATCAGTGCGGTGGTGCTGAGCGAAGCGCCGTGGCTTCTCTGGCCGCTCGCCGTTTTATCAGGGCTGGGAGTGCTCACGCTGGTGGGGCTGCTAAATGTGGCGCTGGTCGTGATTGCGACTCGGCGCGAGGGCTCGTTCCGTACTCTGGCTGAGCTTGCGCCCTTCGTGGTCTACGGGCTACTGCTCACGTTTGTCGAGCTCGGCGCTATCAATCTGCTGCGCCACTGGCTCGAAAGCTCACTCGGCGTGGTGGTGGGGTGACGCCGGGGAAACGTGTGGACCGGGTCAATAACTGCGGCTGGATGAAGGAATTATTCTTCATCCGGCCGCACGTTTGTCCCAGCGTCAGGCGGTCAGCCTGAGGGCAGGAGGCGCTCGACATCGCTGCCCAGGATGACCAGGATATCCACATCGGTGCGGCTCCCTGGGTCCAGAATAACATTCTCGGAAGTGACGTTGAGCATCGCGGACAGGGTGGCGACAGTTGGGCTGGCATTTTGATTGTAGACGATGAGGACCGTGTGCTGGTAACCGTCGCGCTCGGCCGGCCCGATGCCGGTCACGAAGAGGCCGAGTTGCTGCAGGTAGACTGCACCGCGTTCTTCGAGATTGGCGATCGTTGTCCCGTTGCGGACCTCAATCCGCGCGCTCCCGGTTGCGCCGGGACCGGGAGCGGCGGGCAGATCACCAGTATCGGTAAGGACGGCCACGGCGCGGGTCGGGGTTGGGGTCGAGGGCACTGGGGTGGGCGGCGGTGCTACAGAAATCGAGCCGGTGCCGAAGAGGTCGGCGACGGTTGCATAAATCTTGTCCCACCGGCCGATCAAGGTGTAGCCCTCCCCGTCGTAGACCATCGAGGAGTCGATCACCGCCTGGCGAATGCCGCCGTCGGGGATGTCGTTGACCGTGCGCGCCAGCGTGAACATTTCCTCAATGGAGAGATCGGTTCGGACACTCTCGCCGAACTGGCGCGCAATACGCACGAGGTTGGCCGGCGTCAGGGAAGGAATGATGTTGAGGCTGAGAACTTTACTTCGCACCGCCAGGATCACCTGCTGTTGACGGGCAGCACGGGCAAAATCGCTACTGCTCTTGCGAGTACGGGCATAGATGAGGGCGGTCTCACCATCCATGTGCTGGCGGCCCGCCTCGAAGTGGATCGTCATGTAGCCGTAGTCGGCCGTCGGGTACTCGTGATCGGTAATTGGCTGCGGAACGTCGATGTCGATGCCATCGATCAGGTCGATAAAGTTCTCGAAGCCGTTGAAATCTACAAGCACGTAACGATCAACGGGGATACCGAAGTTGTTCTCGATGGTCTTCTTCGCAAGGGCTGGGCCGCCACCCGGGTACTTGTACACATCGCCCCAGACATTTGCTGTGTTGACCCGATCCAACCGGCGGCCGTAACCGTAGTCGGGCAACTGGACCAGCAGGTCACGGGGGATCGATAGCATCCCCGCCCGCCTGGCTACCGGATCGACGTGTAACACCAGCATCGTATCGGTGCGGAATGGCCCCCCTTCTCCGTCGCGCTTGTCGATGCCCATGATCAGAATGTTCATGGCGCTCGTCATTGCCGGGGCCGGCACGGCGGTCTCGCCAGGAACCGGCAGCACCTCGGAGAGCCTGGGCGGCGTCTCAGGCGGTGAGCCCTGGGGCATCGCCGGGTCGCTGTAGGGTGCCGGGACACTCCCTTTCAATGATGGGAGATTCACCACCTGGGTGCGGGCGACGAAGCTCCGAATGGACTGATAAAACAGATACCCAGAGATCAGCCCGCCAGCGAGGAAGGCGACCAGGAGAAGGGCCATAAAAAGATCGAACCAGGGAAGAGCGACCCTGGCTCGAGATTGATCGTCGGACGTCATCCAAGTGTGCTCCGTGGGTCTATGAGTTGAGCAAACGGCAGTATAACATATCCGACCAACCGTCGCAAAGGCTGCGTTCAGCAAGGGGTGTACGCAGGAGTTGTCCGGCAGGTGGCGGCGCCAGCAGAACCTAACCCCCCGGCCCCCTTTCCCTCGCAGGGAAGGGGGAGGCGGAGGGCCGCGCGGCCGGCTGGAACGCGGCTGGCTCCCCTCCCCGACGCGGGGAGGGGCTGGGGGAG
>DOUV01000629.1 GCA_003520455.1 Chloroflexota bacterium
ATCGAGGCCGCGCCCGCCGCGCGCCCGGAACCATTGAGTGCGCTAATTCGTTTTGTTTTTGCATCCCAATAGAGCGCGAAACAATCCCCGCCAATGCCTGTCGAAATTGGCTCGACGACGTTAAGCATGGCGGCGGTGGCAATGGCGGCGTCGGCGGCGTTGCCGCCCGCCTTGAGGATATCCAGACCAGCCTGGGCAGCCAGCGGCTGGCTGGTGGCGACCATGCCATTCAGACTCATGACCGTCGAGCGGCGCGACGGGAAACGCGCGCCCCACACTCCCTCCATCATCGGCTCCTATCGTTCTCCTTTGCCTCCAATCAGTATACGAGCGGATCTGGCTCAGCGCCAACTTGTTCAGCACCCCCAATCGCCGGTTCGAGCCTCCGCCGCAAGATGGCCGCCCACGCCTTCCAGACGCATCGTCCGGACTCAAATTCCGTCTCCATTTTGATGCGTGTCTTCGTCTTGCGTATGGATCGTTGGATCAGGAGAGAAGTGTATAATGGTGGGTCGCGTGCCATCGCAGGATGAACCACCGGTCGCAGCCCACCCCAGTTTTGCCTGTTTTGATACTGATCGTTCGACAGTATCGGGGACCCCGTTGTGCCTCTGGGTTCCCCCGCGATAACACCCGTCACCTGTGTAGAAAGGATGGTACCGTCATGAATCGGTCGGCCGGCCGGCGGTGGTCACGCAAGATGCAACCCGTGCTCGGATTCGCTGTGTTGCTAGCGGCGTTCGTGCTCTGGGGTTGGCGAGGTCGTAGCGCGGCGGAACAGCCAGTGCCTCGCCGTGAGACGCTCCCACCTCACTACGAATTGGCACTGCCACTCGTCGCCCAGCACTTCTGGATTGGCGAGCGGCCGAGCCCAACCTTCGGGGCACAGTTGTTCGAGTTCCAGACCCACGGCCAGACGGCTGAGGTGCTGGAAACCGAGGTGCCGCGGCTCCGCCAGGTCGGCCTCTGGTCACTCCGTACGGTCCTGTACTGGCGCGATATCGAGCCAAACGATACAACTCCGGAGCATTACAACTGGCAATTCTACGATAAGTTCATCGGCGACCTGCGGGCCGAAGGGATCGAGCCACTGATCTCCATCGTGGCCTTCCCGCCGTTTGCCACGCGCTACTTCTGTGGTGGGGGCTTCGTCGAGGGCGGCGAGACTGCCTGGCGCGAGTTTGCGCACGCCCTCGTGGCGCGCTATAGTGCACCACCCTACAACGTGCGCCTCTGGGAAATCGGAAACGAGCCCGATGGCGTCACCTCACTCCCCCCCGGCGGGACTCAGCCGACGCGCGCTGAAACCGGCTGTTGGGGCAACGTCCCTGCTGACTACGCCTCGTTCCTGCGCATCGGCTATCAAGAGATCAAGGCGATCCAGCCCGATGCGACCGTAATCTTCGGCAGCCTGGCCTATGATGTCTTCGAGGCCTGGTTTGTCAAAGACTTCTTCTCGAAAGTCCTGGATGCCGGCGGCGGCCAGTCCTTCGACGTCCTTGGCTTCCACTGGTTCCCCCGAGCCACGCAGTGGGCCACGGCCGAGGCCAAGGCCCTCGAGCTGCGTCAGTACATGCGCGAGCGCGGGCTGGACAAGCCGCTCTGGTTGACGGAGACGTACCTCCCCTCCAACCCGCCCGAGCGAGGGAGTCCAGGCGAGCAGGTCGACTTTATCTTGCGCGACTTTGCAGCGATGCGCGGGGAGGGGATCGTCCGGAAGGTCTGGTGGTACGGCTGGTGGTCAGTGCCGCTCAGCGTCACCCCCGTCGATCGCGGGCTGGTCTGGCCCCAACACCAGCCCAAGCCGGGCGTTCGCGCCCTGGAGCTGGTGGTTGATCTGACCGACGGCTTCCCGAGTCGTCATAGCACAGCGCAGGTCACAGCCTACCGCTTCGATCGCCCCTGGCAGAGCGAGCAAGTCTGGGCGCTCTGGGCCCGGGGCAGCTCCCCAGCGTCCATTGAGCTCCCCGCGAGCAGCAATCAACCCGCGGAGGTGATTCGGCTCGAGGTTGGTGACACCTATGCCACGACGGTGCCGGTCACCACGACAGTTTTGCCCACTTCGAGCGTTTATCAGTTGACAGTACCTGGTACTCCGGTATTTGTCCGGATTCCATCTCCATGACGACCGTCACCCGCCTGAAAGGATGGTGTCGTATGAACCGGTCGCTTCGCCGGCGGTGGACGCGCTGGGTCCGATGCGCGCTGACGCTCGCGCTATTGCTGCTCGCGCTCGCCATCTGGGGCGGCAGCCGTCCTAGTTGGGCCGAACCAGCCGCACCCAGCACTGTTACGGTCCCAGGACACTACGAGTTGGATCTGCCACTCGTAGCACGGAATTACTGGGTCGGGACACTCCCTGACTCGAATTGGGGAGTGCAGTTCTTTTACTTCCAAGAGCGCGACCGTCCCGGCGAGGTTATGGGCATCGAGGCACCCCGGTCGCGCAGCCTGGGCATGGCCACGATGCGGTTGGTGGTCGAGTGGCGCAATATCGAGCGAACCAACACAGTCCCCGCTACTTACGACTGGAGCTACTACGACACACTCGTGCAGGGATACCAGAATCTGGGCTTCGACGTGATCATCGAGATTACCGGCTACCCACGCTTCGCGACGCGCTACTACTGCGGCGGCGGCTTTGTCGAGGGCGGGCAGGCGAAGTGGCGCGAGTTTATCCACGCGGCCGCCATCCACTATGCCTCGCCGCCGTTTAATCTCCGCCTCTTCGAGCTCGGCAATGAGCCCGACCACACCCTCGATCTGAGCCCCGACGATTACGAGCGTGCCCCGGAAGATGGCGGCGGCGAGCCTACCTTCCCCCAGGTCAGCTGTTGGGGGCCGATCCCGGAACAATATCTCGAGTTTCTCCGCATCGGCTACCGCGAGATCAAGGCCGTTGCTCCCAAGAGCACCATCCTGCTGGGAAGTATGGGCCTCGATCAGCGTGATGTGGTCTTTATCGGCTCATTTTTGCCGCGCCTCCTGGACCTCGGCGGTGGCAAGTACTTCGATGTCCTCGGCTACCACTGGTACCCGATCTCGTGGGAGTGGAGCTCGGCCGACCAAAAAGCCCGCTGGCTACTCGACCTCCTGCAGAGTCACGATCTCACCAAGCCGCTCTGGCTCACGGAGAGTTACCAGGAGTCCTGGCCACCAGAACGAGGCTCGGAGCGCCGCCAGATTGACTTCGTGCTCAAGGAGATGGTACGGACCCTCGGCACGGGTCGTACCCGCCGGGTCTTCTGGTTCGCTTTCTGGGACGTTCCCTTGGGCCTGGCCAGCATCCAGCGAGGCCTGGTCAATGCGGATCACACACCGAAACCGGCGGTCCGTGCCGTGGAACTCGCCAGCGCGATGACCTACGGGTACCCGACCGATCTCAGTACGGACACGATCGAACTCTACCGCTTTGCCCGGCCCTGGCAGCACGATGTCGTTTTCGCCGCCTGGTCGCGCGACAGGATCACTCAGACCATCACGTTGCCCGGCCCGGCACCGTTCCCGGCCAAGATCACGCGTCTCGAGGCGGGAACCAGCTACTCGAACACGGTCGCCGCCGAGAGCATGCTGGTCCCGAATGACGGTAGCTACCAGCTCGAGGTAGACTTCGATCCTGTCTTCGTCGCCGCGCCGGTTCCCTGAGATACCCTGGGGCGAGCACCTGTGCTCGCCTGTCCTCGGCCGTCCAACGCATCCTGTTCCACTGTGCCTTCGGCGTCGACCGATTCACACGAGCGGCGGGCATATAGATGCCCGTCGCTCGCTTTCGGAACGACTCAACCGGAAACGGTCTTCCACTCTATCGAATACCCACCCCAAGACCTGACCCAACAACCCACCGTACGTTTGCGCCAGGCAGTTGCTGTCGACAATGGCGCATGAGTACCTTGCCCTGATGTTGAACCCCTGTATCGAGAACACCGGTCAAGGCGTCGCGGAGGGGGCATGATCGGAGACTTCGGAAGTCTCGGAAGACTTCGGAAGTCTGACGCCTTGACCGACGCTCTAGTGGCTTATGCGTTGCACGCTGCCCCATTTCGTACCCAAACGATGGTCCAGACAAAAAAAGAACGGCGCCTCATGGGCGCCGTACGCTTATGATCCGAAGCAACTTCCCCCACCATGCCGTGTGCTACGGTGGTCATAACCCGCGAATCGCAGGTGGGTTCCTACCCGACAGGGCTACCATTGCACAGGGCGCCGGTCGCCCCATCTGCTGGAGATCGGATCCCTTGATGACCAATAGGGTTACGCGACTGTGAGCAACACGCACACAGCAGGGGACGCTTCGTACACCTAGTATACCACAGTCTTGTCGGGAGGCAAGCGGAGGGGTTGTAGTCGAACGCGCGTTCGTCTCTTCCAGCGTCAGAATGTCGTAGGGCAGCCGCCGTGCAGTCTGTGGCGGGGCCGGATAAGATAGCCTCGATTCAAAGATTCTCTTTCTCCTCCTTTGGCATGAGGGCCGGCACGAAGATGCGCCGGCCCTCAGCGCGTCTGGTGACGATCTGCCTCCATCGCTTGTCACATCTTGACAATGCGACACCACCGCATGGACGGCATCATGACGTTTTACCTCTCGCTGATCCACGCAGATTTCTTGATCCTTGCCGAAGTTGCTCAAGAAGCCGCCTGATCCGTGACGGAATTGCTCACGCGTCACGTTTCACGCTTCACATGTTCACGTCCCAAGCGCCTCGTGGACACTGGCCGCCAACTCCTCGGCTGTTCCTGGAACGCCCGCCGCCTGGAGCAGGGCCACCACACCCTCTACATCACCCCCGGCCAACCGCGCCGGCATCTCGGTCGAGGTCGCCAGGTCGCGAAAGAGCGACCGGCGCCGGTCGCTGTCGGGCTCTCGGGCCAGCACGAGCGGCCGCAGGGCGCCCAAAAGCATGGCATAGGCGCCCCACTCCGGGCCGAAGCTGGCCTCGAGTTGCCGGCGCAGCCGCCGTGCCAACGCGGGGCTGGCGGTGCCGGTCGAGACCATCAGGGTCAGCTCGCCGCGACGAACCACTGCCGGGACCCAGAAATTGCCCTCTTCGGGTGCGTCCACGACGTTGACCAGCGCTGCCTGCGCCTGGGCCGCCGCCGCCACCGCCGCGTTGACCCGGCGATTACCGGTGGCCGCGATCACGAGCCGTGCGCCCGCCAGGTCGGCCGGGGTGAAGCT
>DOUV01000010.1 GCA_003520455.1 Chloroflexota bacterium
AGAGTCGGCGGGAGAAGCGCGTTTCAGCCATCGGTTGCCTCCGGACCAATTGAGCCGACGCCATCCGATGTGAACCGCTCGGCGATGGCGTTCATGGATGGCGCCGCCATCCCGCAATACGATCAGGTGAAACTGCCACACTCGACAACCGTGTAGGTGTAGCGCAACCAGATTTGACTCAGCCGGGTCTCGTCGCCGTCCAGATGCCACAAGGAGAAGTCGGGCGCGGGCCGGCCGAGCGGCGGGCTGGCCTCAAAACGCATCCACGGTTCAAAGTTGCCCGGGACGAATTCGGCGTAATGGGAGCGGGAGAGCAGATCGCGGTCGGTCATTTGTCTTCCAGTTGGAGAAACGATTCTATCACCTTCTGATCGAAGTGCTTTTCGGCTTGGTGCATAATTTTCACTCGTCATCGCTGAATGGAGACCTCCATACCTCACTTCCGTGCGTTTTTGACGCGTATGGGTTTGGAATGTATACTTTGACTACGTTCCAGATTCGTCAGGGAGGAAAGGGAATGAGTACCGTCAACACTTCAGGCATTGAGCACATTCTCCAACAGATTGATCGGACGATTGCTGAAATGACAGCCTTGCGAAGTCAGTTGGCCTACTTGAACGCGTCTGTCCGTCGGATTCGTTCTGTGCGAGAAGCTGACTATTTTGGCATGTGGACCGACCGTGAGGATATGCGCGGGCTGTCATCGCGGGAATGGCTGGAGAATCTGCGGGCACACCAGTGGACGCGTCCATGACTGGAAAACTGCTGGATACGACAGTGTTGATTGATCTCTCACGCGGCAACGTGAAGGCAGCTGATTTCGTGGATCCTGCCCTCGCGGACGAGACTCCCCTGTACGTCTCAGTGATTTCAGCGATGGAGTTGATCGTCGGGTGCCGTGACAAGGGCGAGGTTGAAAAGGCGAAGAACCTCATTGCCGATTTCGCTCTCGTTCAAGTGTCTCCAGTTGCGTCAGCGCAAGCCTACGAACTCGTACTGACGTATAGTAAAAGCCATGGCCTCACGATCCCTGATGCTCTGAATTGCCGCTACTGCAATCACCCAGGATCTTGACCTCGCCTCGGACAACGAGCGTCACTTTAGCATAATTCAGACCAAAAGGGTTTGCGGAAACCCTTCGGTCTTGGTTTCCGTGAACATCACCCGATCTGCCCCTCCGCCTCCATCGTCCGCAAAAACGACTCTGCCACGCGCGGATCGAAATGGATGCCCCTCTGCGCGCGGATGTACTCGCGCACCTTCTCGACGGGCCAGGCGTGCCGATACGGGCGGTCAGAAGTCAGGGCGTCCCATACGTCCACCACGGCAAAGATCCGCGCCGCCAGCGGGATCGCCTCGCTCCTCAATCCGCGCGGGTAACCCGTCCCGTCCCACTTCTCGTGGTGGCAATAGGGGATGTCCAGCGCCGGGCGCAGGTGGGCGATAGATGAGAGCATGTCGTAGGCATAGGCCGGATGCCGGCGCATGACGGTCCACTCTTCCTCAGTGAGCGGGCCGGGCTTGAGAAGGATAGAGTCGGGGATGCCCATCTTGCCGATGTCGTGCAGCAGCGCGCCCCGGCGGATGTGGACCATTTCGCGCTCATTCACTCTCAGCGCCCGCGCCAGCCGCTCGGTCATCTCGGCGACGCGCAGCGTGTGGCCCTTGGTCTCCTGGTCTCGCAATTCGAGCGCCCGCGACCAGCCCTCGATAGTGGCGTCGTAGGCCAGCGTCAGGTCAGTGTTTGAGCGTTGCAGTCGCTCAAACAAACGCACATTGTCGATCGCGATGGCGGCCTGCGTCGCCAGGGTTTCGAGGAAGTCCAGCCACTCGGGGCCCCCTTTCAGCGAAGAGCGATGAAAGAGCTCCAGAACGCCCTGTATCTCACCTTTGGCGATGAGTGGCACGGCATAATGCGCTACAAACCCCTCGGTTGCCCAGAGTTGGGCGCGCTGAGGTGCCGGTCCCGCTTCACGCAGATCGGGAACGTGAATGGTACGGCGTTCGAGCGCGGCCCGTCCCGCATGACCGCTCCCGATCCGAACGCGGCTGCGCTCGACGGCGTTCGAGCGGAAGCCGCGCCCGGCGAGGTACACCAGAGTCTGGGTGCCCGGTTCGAGTTGCAGCACAGCGGCCGCATCAACGCCCAACTGGGAGACAACTGCCTCGAGGAGAACGCTGAACGTGACGTGCAGGTCGAGGCTGGCGGTGATGGCCATGTCGATTGCGTGCAGAGCCGTCATCCACCGCAGGCGCTGCCTCGTCTCGACGAAGAGCCGGGCGTTCTGTATCGCGATGGCGGCATAGTCGCCAATGGCCATCACCAGACGCAGCTCACCCTCACCAAAGGCATCCGTTTGCTGGCTCTCCAGATTGAGAACGCCGATCAGGCGGTCCTGGAAAACGAGCGGTACCGCCAACTCCGATCCACTGGGCGGCATGCCCTCCACACCCCTCCAGTCCGGCTCGAGGGCGGTATTGCGAATCAGCACAGGTCGGCGAGTGGCGGCGACCCGTCCAGTAACACCCTGCCCCAACGGCATCCGAAAGGTGCGCCAGGCACTGTCCGGGTAGCCGCGCGCCGCTTCGATCCACAGGTCGCCTTGCCTCTCGTCATAGAGCATGATCGCCAGTGCATGACTTGGGACAACGCTGGCTGTTTCTTCCAGAAGGCCGGCCAACACCGTTGCCAGGTCGAGTAAGCCAGTGAGCTTTCGCCCAATCGCGCTCATGACGGCCAATCTGGCGGAACGCTGCTCGGCCTGCTCGTACAGGTTGGCGCGGTGAACGGCGTTGCCGGCCATGTCGGCGATGGCGGCCAGCAGGCGGACTTCGCCGGCCGTGAACTCCCGCTGACGCACCATCCACAATACTCCGATCACCTGCCGTTCGGCCATCAGCGGCACGCAGACTGCCGCGCAATCGCCCGGCAGCAGTTCGGGCCGGAGAAACAGTGGATCGCGCTTCAGGTCTGCGGTCAGGTACGGCTGGCCCGAGGCAATCACCTGCCCGCTCACACCCTCCCCCGCTGTCGCGCGCAGGCCCACGAACCCGGCCAGGATACCCCGGCCAAGTTCGCCCACAACATCGCCAGTGGTGTCGCGCAGCCCCAGCGCCGCTCCGTCTGCGCGCAGCAGGGCGAGCACCTGGTCGAGGATGACCGGCAGCATCTCGGCGCGGGACTGAGCGGCGCGCAGCGCGGCGCTGACCGTGGCCAGGGCCTCAAGTTCATGCTCGCGTTGCTTGCGCCCCGTGATGTCGTGAAAGACCTCCAGGATAGCTTGCCTGTCTTGAAAGATGATCCCGGTGTGGCTGATTTCGAACGTCTTGCCGCCCAGCGCACCGCTTGTTTCGAGAGCTCGTGTTTCTCCCACCTCAACGCCACGGAGCAGAGGGCAACCCGCGCACTGGCGTCCGTTATCCTTGTACATTTCCCAGCAGCGCGCGCCGGGCACAGCCTCGGGCGCCAGTGTTTTCATCGCCGGGCTCAAATACAGGATGTGGCCGCTTTCATCTACGATGTCCATGCCGAAGGGAATCGTCTGGAGCAACATCTCCTTGAAGTAGTTGCTCTGGCGCAGGGCTTCCTCCACCTGTTTGCGTTCGGTGATGTCACGGGCAAAGCCGACCACGCCGACGACTTTTCCATCCTGCTCCTGGGCTGTGCCCAGCACCTCCATCGTCAAGACCTGACCACCATTGGCAACGATGCGTATTTCCGAAAAATCGCGTGTCTCGCCCTTCAGCGTGCGCTCGAATTCTCGCACGGCAAAGGCGCGGTCGTCGGGGTGAATGAGGTCCACAAACGAGCGGTCCTGCCATTCCGCCCGCGACCAACCGGTGACTTGCTCGAAGGCCGGGTTCAGGCTGACGAATGCCCCCTCGACGGAGAGGCTAAGAATGATCACCGGCACGGCCTCAAACAGCGAGCGATACCGCTGCTCCGATTCGGTCAGCTCCTGCTCGTGCAGTTTGCGCTCGGTGATGTCGCGCGCGACGCTGACGATGTAATCGCGATCAAGCCGGACGTATCGCAGACTGACTTCCACGGGAAACGTCGACCCGTCCTTTCGTCGGTGGAAACCTTCCCGGAACATGGAACCCTGGTTACGCAGTCTTTCCAGGGCTGCGGCATACGAAGAGCGGTCGACCGTAGGGTCAATATCGAAAACGGTCAGGGCCGAAAAGTCCTGACGAGTGTAACCCAGATCCTTGCAGGATTTCTCATTGACGTCGAGGAGGCGACCCGTTTCCGGATCGATCACCTCGATGGCATCGTTGGATCGATCAATCAATGTTCGGAACAGCGCGAGCGCCTCCTCGGCCTGCCTGCGTTCGGTAACGTCAACGACGATCGAACGGCTTTCGACAATGCTCCCCTTCTCATCTCGGACGGCGTTGACCGTCAGGCTCGTCCAGACCCACGCGCCATCTGACCGGCGCATGGGCAACTCTTCGTCCTGGATCGCTTCGCCGGCACCGGCGAAACGCCGAAAAATCCCTGCGGCTTTGTCCTGAACCTCCGGGACCTCCGGGTATAACTCAAACACGGAACGGCCCACGATATCGCCGGTCTCCCGGTAGCCCAACAGTTTGACGGCAGCCCGGTTGCACCGGCGAACCAGGCTGTCCAGCCCAATGGAGAAATAGGCGATCGGAGCCTGTTCGTACAGGTCGCGAAAGCGCGCCTCGCTTTCGCGCAGTACGGCGGTGCGCTCCGCGACGCGCCGCTCCAGTTCCGCGGCGTGACGCTGCACCTGCTCGTGCAGCCGGGCGTTCTCGAGGGCGATTGCGCCCATATCGGCCACGGCGATGATCAGCGCCATCTCCTCCGCTGTAAAGCGGTGCGGTTGGGCCGAGTAGGCGCGCAGGACGCCGACCGGCTCGTCGTGAAGGGTCATCGGAACGACCAGGACGGAGCGGATGCCTTCACGGGCGGCTTCTGCCGGATATTGGAAGCCGGGCTCGGTTTGCACGTCATAGAGCGTGACCGGGGTTTTGGTTGCGAGCACCTGCTGATCGACCGAACTCTGCTCGATGCGGATCTCTCCCTTCTTGAGATACTGCTGACTGAGGCCCGTAGCGGCCACGAGGTGCAGCCGCTGGCGGCGCGGCCCGAGCAGGCGAACCGAGGCGGCCTTGACTTGAAGTTCGCGCACGATGCCGTCGAGCAGCCTCTGGAGGACACTATCGACCTCGAGCGAGCTGTTGACGGCGTGAGCCAACTGCCGGAAGGTCTGATAGAGCTGGGCGTTGGCCAGGGCGCGGGCGATCAGGTCGCCGACGGCCTCCAGGAACACCTCAGCCTCGGCGTCGAAGCTACGCGCCTCGCTACGGTAGACGCGCAGTACGCCCAGTGGACGGCCGCGCAGCCGCAGGGGCACGGCCAGAACACTCCGTAATCCCTCCCGCTCGGCCGCCCCCGGATACTGGAAGATGTCCTCGCCCAGGGTGGCCACGGCGACGGTCTCGCCGGCCAGCACGCGCTGGTCGATCGGGCTCTCCGCCAGCTTGACCGGGCCCTTCTCGAGGTACTCCTGGCTCAGATGGGAGGCCGCCACGAGTTGGAGCTCGCCAGTCTCAGGGTTAAGCAGGCGGACGGCCGCGGCCCGATAGCCCAGTTCGTCCACCAGGGCTTTGAGCGCCGCTTCGAGCATCTCCTCCGGCGCGAGCGCGCCGTTGAGCGCCTCGGCGATCGCGCGCAGGGTGCGAACGTTTCGGTGCAGACTTTCATTCGCCACCATCAAGCCTCCTCCTGTCAGCCCTGCCCGAGCAGGATGCTGGTCATCATGATGACTAAGACGACTGTCGTGACAGCGGCGTACCGCCAATCGCGCTCATACACGAAGACGAGGATCGAGCCGGCCACGCGCATGATCGGCGTTGCAATCAGCGCCATCAGGCCAAGGTCGAGAAACCCCGACGGCCGCAGCGCCAGCGCCCGGCGAATGGCTTCCGGCACGCTGACGGTCGTATCAGGGATCGAGCGGCCATAGTAGACGTCGAGGGCCAGGCCGGTGAGAAAGAGCAGCGTGCTGAGGACGAGACCAACCACCAGGAGCCTGTGGACGACCGCATTGAGGTCGCGGGTGGCCTCGCCTGGCTTGACGAGTGCTACCGGCACCCGAGGCCCTGGCGTACTCATTATACCACCGCCTTCCAGAGCATCTGAAACGCGAAGAGGACCAGGAGCCCCTGGAAGATGAGCTTGAGTGTCTGGATTCGGGCGCGCTGCCCGAGCCGGGGACCGATCTGCGCGCCGAGCAACACACCGAGGGCCGTGGGAACAGCGACCTGTGGGTCGAGGTAGCCGTGGCCGTAGTAGATAACCGCGCTGGTAGCGGCTGTGACGCCAATCATGAAGTTGCTGGTCGCGATGGCCGCGCGAAGCGGCATGTGCATCACCAGGGTCATGATCGGAACCTTGATAATCCCGCCGCCGATCCCCAGCAGCCCCGAAATATTGCCGGCCAGAAAGCTTGCTCCCAGGCCGGCCCTCAGGTTGCTGACGCCGTACGTGATCCAATGATCCGCAACCGGGTCGAAGAACGTGGTGTCGAGCGTGCCGGTGGGGCAGGTCTCGCTCTCTTCTTTCGGCAGTCGCCGCATGCTGTAAACCACGTAGAGGAGGACCGCGGCGAAGATGGCCTGTAAGAGTCGAGGGTTCATGAGCACGGCGGTGATTCCCCCCGCCAGCGCCCCCAGAGTCGTCGCGATCTCCAGAATCATCGCCAGCCGCGAATGGGTCATCCCGTGACCGACATAGACGGCCCCAGCCGCCGACGACGTGGCGATGACACTGACGATGCTGGCACCAATGGCGGTCTTGATCGGGATATCGAAGAAAAGGGTCAACAGCGGGATGATGAGCACGCCGCCACCGATGCCGAGCATGCTACCGAGCAGCCCAACGGCAGCGGCAACGACGAAGATCAGGAAGAGCGTGGTCACGATGATTGCTCCAACGGTTGCGGGCCCGGTGGGTCGCTCCAGTACTGTCTACGCCACCACGTCGAGACGAACTCAGGCGGCCGAAGATCCGCATTCGGATTCTACTGCTCCGTGGAGAGGAGTACAAACGCCGTGACTTCACACCGGTGGCCACGCGATCAACCCTGCACGTGCGAGGTGGGCGGCACCATCTGCCAGCTCTACCGGGGTGAAGTACCAGTCAACTTCGCAGGTGGGGAGGGTCACAGGGGGGACGTGGGGGGCGAGGGCGGCGAAGTCGATGCTTCCCAGGCCGGGGATAAGGTGGTCGCGCAGCCTGGCGACGTCGTGATAGTGGAGCCCCAACAGGCGCGGGCCGATGCGCTCAGCCCAGCTCGTGAGGGGGGTACCGCCGAGGCGCTCGAGAATCGTGGCGTGACCCGTGTCGAGCCAGGCGCCTACGGTTGGGGCCGGAAAGTCGGCCAGGATGTGATCGAGTTCATCGAGGCTTGGGATCGACGTGACCCACTCGCCATTTTCCAACCCCAGTCGGAGCGCCAACCGCTCGGCGTGCGGTACCAGCTCGGCCAGGGAGCGATGGGCGGCGGTGAGGAAGGGTTCGACCTGGGCGGCGCGCATCTGGCGGATGGTTTGCGCGAGGGTTGCGCAGGCCGGGGTACCCCCCAGCCCGGCGAGCCAACGCGAACGCAATCCGTTCTCCCAACGCCGATCGAGGCTGGCAACCACCCCGAGGTGGAGCACGACGGCCTCGGCCTCGAGCCTGGTAGCCCACTCGAGGGTTCGCAGCGCCGCCAGCACCGCGCGGGCGCGCTCTGCCTCGTCCGGGCTCGACAGCTCGGGGACCGAATCGTCGTTCGGGCAGGGGTGGTGCAGCGTGCGCACCAGACCTGGGACGGGGGAGAAGCCGGCCAGCATCTCCCCTGTGACGACATGGCTGAGCTCAACCTGGCGGAACCCGACGGTGCCGGCGGCGGTCACGAACTCGTGCAGGTTGCTGTGGCGCAGTTGCATCCACATCGTGGAGAGGGCGGGCGCCCTGGGAGGGGTAGGGGTGGAGATAAGGCTCATGGTTTTCTCAGAATTGCATGCTACCTTCTACGGGCAGCCGGGACCGAGGTGTCCAAACCCGGCTCTTGCTCCTCACGGACCGCGACGCGGTGCCGGATCGCGTCGGGGGTCTGGACGGTGGTGGTCAACGGCGGAGCAGGGCTACAATCAGGCTGAAGAGCCCGAGGCCCCAACACCAGAGTGCAAAGATGCGGAGGCTATGGCGGCGGAGATAGCCGAGCAGGAAGGCGATGCAGGCATAGCCCGTGACGGCGGCCGCGAGGAAGCCAACGGCCATCAGCGCCGGTTGGCCCGCGGTGGGGCCAGTCTCGGCCAGGTCCTTGAGCTGAAGCAGGCCGGCGCCAAAAACGATGGGCACCATCATCAGGAAGCTGAAACGCGCCGAGGCCGGACGATCCAGCCCGCGCAGCAAGCCCGCGGCCATCGTGCTGCCACTGCGTGAGATGCCAGGCGTGATCGCGAGCGCCTGGGCGATGCCAAGGGTGAGGGCATCAGGGGCGTTTACAGAGGCGAGATCACGCAGTCTGGAGCTGAGGCGCTCGCTGGTCCAGAGCAGCAGGCCCGTGACGAGCAGGAAGACGGCGACGAAGATCGGTGCGTTGAACAACGCCTCGAACTGGTGCTCTAAGGTGACACCGGCCAGGGCCGCCGGCACGGTGGCCAGGACCAGCAGCCAGGCGAGCCGGGCCTCTACCGTTGCGAAGGGGCGCCGCGTCACCAGGCCGTGCAGGGCAGCGCCAATCAGCGAGGCCAGGTCGCGCCAGAAGTAGCCGACGACCGCCAGCAAGGTGCCCCAATGGAGCATCGTATCAAATGTCAGGCCGGGACTTTTCCAGCCGAGCAGCCAGGGGATGAGGACGAGATGACCACTACTCGAGACAGGGATGAATTCGGTGGCCCCCTGGACAATGCCCAGGACGATGGCCTGCAGGAAGCTCAACGGGTACACTCCTTGTGGGCAGGGATTTTGCTACCGGTGACAGGTGTGGATGACGGAGTGTGGAATGTGCGGTGCTTCTGTCCCCCGTCCACGCAGGCGGTTCGTTCATTGACAGGGCAGGAGGCTGGCGCTATGCTTGAGCCGCAGCCACCATCGACCCACTGACTAGAACAGCAGTCAAGGAGTCGCCGGAGGCGCGTGATCGGGGACTTCCGAAGTTTTCCGAGACT
>DOUV01000894.1 GCA_003520455.1 Chloroflexota bacterium
ATCCTGGCCGTGCCGCTGACCACCGCGACCAGCACGGCCACCCCGACGCCCACCTCCGTCCCGTACGCCGATTTTGAGGCAGCGCCGCTCGACGGTCCGGCGCCGCTGACAGCGGAATTCCACAACACTTCGTGCTGCCAGGTTGTCACATGTGCCTGGGATTACGGCGATGGGAACCAGGGAACCTCCTGCGAGGCCTACCACAGCCACACGTACACCGATCCTGGCAGCTATACCGTCAGCCTTGCGATCTTCCGCCCGTCGGGCTCGTCGAACACAGAGACCAAGCCCGACTACATTCAGGTCTCATCCCCCAGCCCCTCTCCAACGCCCACGCCGACACCGGCCTCGACCGTTATCCCCTCAGCCACGCCGACGGCGACCATCACCGAGACCCTGACGGCAACGCCCACGAGGACCGCCGAATCGACCGCCCGCGCGCACTTGACCTACTTGCCACTCCTCGTGCGGAACGAACTGACACCGTCTGATCCATCGGAACCGGAGTGGGACCCTCGTCTCGATCCCTTGCACGTGACCTACCAGCCTGCCGAGGACTGCTCGCAGGGGTGCTGGCGGTTGAAATCGGCGCGCTACGAGGACCCAACCGAGAGCAACGGCAACCACAACATTTACGTGCGCCTGTTCATCGTCAACGGCACGCAGGTGGCAGGCCGGCCCTGGCACACAGCCTGGCCTGACGGGAACGAGCGTATCCAGAGCAAACCGGCACCGGAGTGGGCGGACTTTCCGATCTATGCCTGGTACTATTTCGAACAGGGCCCCGGTCCTTACTGGTCCTACGCCGGCGACGACGAGACCCGCAGCGATAGCGTCCATGGAATGGGGCTGCCGGTGCGCCAGCACGTCAACTTCCGCCTGACCTGGCGGTGGGTCGAGCCCCCTCCAACGCCGACACCAACCCCTACCATGACGCCGACCAGCACCCCGACGCGGACGCCGACAGTCACACCGACGCCGGAGCCGACCAACACAGCAACAGCCACGCCGACGGCGACCAAAACACCCAAGCCGACCAAAACGCCAACCAGGACACCGACCGAGGCGGCGACGGCAACACCGACCAACACAGCGACGGCAACTGCCACGAGTACGACCAACAGGAACTAACGTATCGACGCCCGCGAAGCACTACCCGTGAGGCAAAAAGGCACGTGCCGACGCGACCGGCCGAACACGCCGGGCGCACAATGACCGCAGCGGCATGAATCGAGCCGGTCCTTCGAACGCGACGGCGTCCTTCTCGACAGGCCACAGGATTCCCCACGCTCGACGGCGCGTGGATTCGAATCTGGCAAACGATCGATAGCTGAGCCTATTCCCTCAGGATTCCTTCAGTTCTTCCTCAGCCAACCCCCAGGAAACCCGGCAATACTGGCATTGTCACAGTCCACAACCCTCCTTGGAGATACGCCCATGAAAGTGGCTCGTACCTATCGGGCTCGCAGCGGCCCAGTGCCCAGGCAGAGCCGTCGCTGGCTTTGGTTCTCGCTTGTTGCCGTTCTTCTGGTTGGCGGGATCCTGGCTGTTCTGGCTGCCCGGTCACCGACCACCAGCTCTGTGGCCGCCGAGCACACCTTTCACGATTTTGGCCGGATCGGGATCAACGACGGTCTCGTGATCGCTCAGTTCCCGCTCGTTGTGCAGCGGTCCACGCAGGTGACCGACGTCCAGACGAGTTGAATGTGCACCAAAGCCCGCCTCGTGCAGGCGGACCAGGTATCCGAGTGGTTCGGGATGTCGCACGGAGGAAGCGCTCCGGTCGTGGACGTGCCGCTGGAACAGGGGCAAGCGGCCTTTCTTGAGGTGAGTATCGACCCGGCCGCCCACGGCCCGGCGGGGATTGGGCCGATCCAGCGGGGAGTCATGGTCCGGACCGCCGATGGCCAGGAGCTCCAGTTCGTGCTCGAAGCAACCGTGACCCGATGATCGACGGGAGACGATGGGCCGCCGGGCATGACCATCGATGGCCGGGTGCCGACCAGCCGGACGGACGGACGGACAACGGTGAGCACAAACGCCGGGGACAACCATCGAGGTTATCCCGGCCTGAAGATCGAGTTCACTCTCAGGAGTGAGAGCTCCTGGTGGAGGTGGGAGTGGACGCACAACCGAGAGCGGACGGACAGATGAACATCCAGCGCGTCACGCTGCCGATCTGCGGTCTTGGCTGCGGCGGGGAAGGGGCGTTGATTGTCGAGCGTGCCCTTGCGAACGTGCCCGGGGTCGTGCGCGTGTACGTCAACCCAGCTACGGAGATGGCCTACGTTCAGTACGACCCGGCCCTCACCGGCCCGGATCGACTCAGTGCTACCATTGAAGCAGCCGGTTTTGGGCCGACGGGGCTGAAGAGACTGATTCCGTCTGGGACCACGAAGGACGTGAACTCGACCGCCGCAGCGCCGGGAGGCCCGGGTGAGAGCTGGCTGGCCGTTCTCAGGCGGGCGCTGCGACTGGGCTGATGGATCCTTCTCCGACCGACCTCGCGTTGTTCCCGCAATCTCTCGCCCCTACTCGTTGGTATGCCCCCATCCCCGCCTGGAACAGGAGCGTTGACGCCGTCTCAGAATTCATAGACGAGATCGAGAGAAGTCGATGCGACAAGCGAGACTGGGGAGCGTTGGCTTGAGACAGGCGAGGAGGTTCGCCGATGTGGTGCCACCTGCTGCTGGCTGCCCCGCTATTCGGGCTGGTCCTGTTTGCTGTTTTCCCCCTCCCTCTGGCTTTGCCCCTCTATAGCCTGGTCGCCCTGGGCTCGCTGGCGCTCTACCATCGCGTGTGGCGGAGTTCAAAAGCGCAGCCAATGACCGGCCGCGAGGGAATGCTGGGAGCCGAAGCCTGGGCGACAACCGATATCGACGCCCAGGGATATGGGCTGGTGCGCTGGAGCGGCGAACTATGGGCGGCCCGCTCCCCAGACCCTGTCGCGCGCGGCACCCCGGTGCGGATTATCGGGTTTGAGGGGCTCAGGCTCGTCGTGCAACCTACAGTGAGCGATGGAAACGGTGCCGGCTGACGTTTCGAGTACGGTCAGCAGAAGGAGAAGGAGAGATGCACATCCCTGGCGGTGAGCGCATCCCGTCCGATGGCGGCAGCACCTGCGAGGGTGCAGCCCACCCCATCCCACACACTATTCCACGGCAGAGGAAATCGAGAGCCAGTGCTCATCACCGAACCGTGGCACTTCTTCTGTTGGTAACGTTGCTCCTCGGGTTGGGGGGCTTTTCGCCACTCAACAGCCGACTCCTGAGCACGGCCGCGCCGGATCGCGATCCAGCGGCGCACGCTTCTCTGGTGAACCAGATCAACCCTCCCGACGGCTACCCGCTCCCGGCGTCTCTCGGCACGATTGGCCGGCAATTGTTAGCCGCTGGCGCCATCGACGAAGCGCGCTTTCTCCAGGTCTACGCCCAGTCAGGGCGGCCATTGACGGAGACGCAACTCGCCAGTCTGCGACAGGGGAGCGATGCGCCGATTGTGATCAACCGGGAGAACGCCTACTTTCTGCTCAACTTCTTCTGGGCCTTCGGGCTGACCAACCAAAATCCCGTCCTCACGGAAGGCCCGCTAATCCGGTACAGTAAAGGGCAGATCGAGCGCTTCGCCTCGACCGGCGGCTGGACGCTGGGGACCAGGCCGGTGACAGCCCTCTATGCCAGCATTCCAGTCGTCGCGCTTCGCCGGGAGCAACAGGCGCGCCTGGAGGCGGTGGCTGAGACGGTGCACCGGCCATGCTGCGACAACCCGACAGCGTTCCCCGACTGCAACCATGGCATGGCTCTGTTGGGTCTCCTCGAGCTCATGGCCTCACGCGACGCCAGTATCGAGGAGATGTATCAGGCCGCCAGGTACGTCAATGCGTTTTGGTTCCCCGAGCAGTCGTTGGAACTGGCGATTTTCTTCAAGATGACCAGGGGCCTGGATTTTGCCGATGCGGATGCCCGCCAGCTTTCGAGCGCCGACTTCTCGTCAGCGACGGGTTCTCAGCGAGTCCATCAGTGGTTGGCGACGAACGGTCTATTAGAGCAGCCCTTCAGCGAAAGCGGGAGTTGTGGGGTGTGAGCCTGGTTGTCACGCCGACCGGGACCACCCCTCCATCGTCCAGGCGAACGAGGATTTGTAAAGCCATTTCCAGAGAGCAACCTGCTGCTGGCCGCTCCTGATGTCACATTTTGGTTCAGCGAGGAAGGATCAGAGCGGCCAACCGGTTTTGGTCATCACCAGCAACGTTTGCCACTTTCGGAGCGGGCGTGCCGGCGTGCGCCTGGAGATAGGCGTGGATCGCCATGGCTGCCTTTCGCCCGGCCACCATAGCCGTCACCACCAAGTCGGGGCCCCGGACGTTGTCGCCACCGGCAAAAACCCCCGCCCGGCTGGTACGTCCGGCCTCATTGGCTACGATCAACCCCCACCGGTCAGTCGATAGACCGGGCGTCGTCTCTCTTATCAAATCATCGGGCCGATAGCCGAGGGCCAGCACCACGGCATCGACCTCGATGGTGAACTCCGAACCCTCGACTGGCACCGGCCGCCGCCGCCCCGAGCGGTCCGGTTCCCCCAGCCGCATGCGAACGCATTCCATCGCCCGGACGTGACCCGCATCGTCGCCCTGGAAGCGCACCGGGGCGGTCAGGAACTCGAAGCACGCCCCTTCCTCGCGGGCCAGTTGCCGTTCGTCGGCCTTGCCGGGCATCTCAGCCTCGCTGCGGCGATAGACACAGGTTACCTCCCGGGCGCCCAGCCGCACGGCTGTCCGCAGGCAGTCCATCGCCGTGTCGCCTCCGCCGATGACCGCGACCCGCGTCCCCACCCGCCGCAGCGCCCGTTGCTCGACGGGGAGATAGTCTGCGGACAGGTTGGCGCGGGCCAGAAAGTCGGTCCCCGGGTAGATGCCCGCCAACTGCTCACCGGGAATGTTGAGTGGCACCTCCTGCTCGGCGCCAGTCCCGAGAAACACAGCGTCGAACTGGTCGAGCAACTCGTCCACCACGAGGTCGTGGCCGATGCGGACGCCAGTGACGAAACGGACGCCCAGAAATCGTAGATCGTCGGTCTTGGCGGCGACCACTTGCCGGGAGAGCTTGAAGCTGGGGATGCCGTAGACCAGGAGCCCGCCCGGCCGGGGCCGGGCCTCATAAACCGTCACCGCGTGCCCCCACCGGGCCAACTCTT
>DOUV01000843.1 GCA_003520455.1 Chloroflexota bacterium
CCTCGACGTGTGCCATCGGGATCGCCGCGGGGAACCGTGCCCTCCCGCGTCACGACCCGGTGGCGCGCCACCGTAGCCGCATCATAAATCCGCTTCTGAGCCAGCCCCGTTGCGCTGGCTGATCCAGAGCGGTGTCATGACCAGCGACGCCAATTCGCGCCCCCACCGAACGAGGGATGTCGAAACGGCGGAGCCTGCCGGTCGACCGGTCGTCTCGATGCCGGACACCCGTCATGCCCCTCCTGCCAGAACCGGCCGGCGGCGCGCCCACCCACCACGCGGCGCAGCCACGCCAGAGGGGCTGATCACAAACAGCGCCCATCATGCAACCTTGTTAGCGGTGAAAGAACCCAGAGGTTGCTTTTCTCTGCCTGGCACCCCTTTCGGTTGCAGGTTGCAGGTTTTGATCGGTTGCAGGGTTGGGAGAGGTTGCAGGTTCCGTTCGGTTGCAGGTTTTGATCGGTTGCAGGTTGGAAGGTTGCAGGTTGAAAGTTTGGTTGGCGCTGGAAGGCCTGCCGCGAGGCGCGCATCGCCTTCGCCCGCGTCGGCTTCCGGGTCACCGGCATAGCCTGCCCTGAGCCTGTCGAAGGGTCGACCAACGCAAGGTCGATGCCATCATCCGGAGCTACGCCTCCATCCAGGACGTCCCATCGGAAATCCTTGTCCACTACACCGAAGCCGCCCAGGCCCAGGCATCGGCGGGATCAACGAATGGCGCCGTTACCCTTCAACCTTCCAACCTGCAACCTGCAATCTTAGAGGAGTTGCTGCTCCCCATGCTCTCCCAGGGCGCGACCGGGCAGACCCTCGAAGTGGGCACAGAGTTCTTCCTGGCCTTCTCGCCGGAGCGCATCGACCCCGGCCGCAGCGATTACACCGTGGAGAACACCCCGAAGGTGGTCGGGGGCGTCACGCCGGCCTGCCTGGAAGTGGCGACGGCGCTCTACCGCCAGGCCATCGCGCGGGTGGTGCCGGTCTCGTCCACCCAGGCGGCGGAGATGGTCAAGCTGCTGGAGAATACCTTCCGGGCGGTCAACATCGCCCTGGTGAACGAGATCGCGATCATGGCCGACAAGCTGGGCGTCGACGTGTGGGAGGTGATCGAGGCGGCGGCAACGAAGCCCTACGGCTTCATGAAGTTCACTCCCGGCCCCGGCGTGGGCGGGCACTGCATCCCCCTCGATCCGCACTATCTCTCCTGGAAGCTCAAGACGCTGAACTACAATGCCCGCTTCATCCAGTTGGCGGGGGAGATCAACACCGAGATGCCGCGCTACTGGGTCGAGAAGGTGCAGGACGCGCTGAACGAGGCCGGCAAGCCGCTGCGGGGCAGCCGGGTGCTGGTGTTGGGGGTGGCCTACAAAAAGGACATCGACGATGTGCGCGAGTCACCGGCGCTGGATATCATCCACCTGCTGGCCGCCAAGGGGGCGCGAGTGAGCTATCACGACCCCCACGTGCCCTGCTTCCACCACGATGGCTTCGAGCTGGCCGCCGTCGCTGACCTGGAGAGCGCCGTGTGGGAGGCTGATTGCGTGGTCATTGCCACGGATCACACCGCCTATGCCTGGGCGACTCTTTCCCGGCACGCCAGGCTCATCGTGGATACGCGACACGTCTTGAATGGATTCCAGGCGCAGGGTGTCTGACTGAGATGATTGACCAGGCCACCGATTACGTGGGCGAGCACATCCAGGTGGGCTCGATCAGGGATGTCATGCGCTTTGGTCCCCGGCGCGAGGACATACCAGAGTACCCGGTGAGAGCCATTCGGGAGGTCATCATCAACGCCCTGGCCCACCGGGAGTACCAGATCGTGGGATCCTCTGTCATCGTCAAGTGGTTCACAGATCGGATGGAGATCGGGAGCCCGGGTGGATTTCCCGAGCCCATCACGCCGGAGACGATTTACACCACCAGACCGGTCCATCGCAATCCGACCATTATGAAGATGCTCTACGGTTACGGATACGTCGAAGGATACGGTGACGGTGTTCACGTGTTTGCGGTCATGCCGCATCCATCCGAACGTCGTTTCAGAGCGAATGCAGCGAGTAGACTATCACAGTGCATGGGTGTATAATTGGGTTACAGAATTGAATGCAGCGAGGTGTTGAGATGGAAAGAAAGACGCAGGCTAAACTGTTGGGGCGCTACATCATCGCCGACCCCAGGATTTGTCACGGCAAGCCAACCTTTCGCGGAACACGCATTATGGTCTGGCAGGTGCTAGAAATGCTCGCAGAGGGATTGGCGTGGGAAACTATCATCGAGGAATGCCACGATAGCATCAGCAAAGAGGCGATCGCCGAGGCGATCCGATTGTCGGGTGAGGCATTTCTCAAACATGCAGACGAGTTTGCGCTAGAGCCAATACCTGCATGAACATTCTGGATGAAAACGTGCTCGCAAGTCAGCGGCAACTCTTGATCAAGTGGCGTGTGCGTTGGCATTATGGAGACAAGGGGGACGGGACGATACACACACTCTACGTGTTCAAGGAAGAACCGAAGTGATGTCCTGTAGGGTGTCCCGCGATGACTCGATGATGTCTCGCAAGATGTCCCGAAGCTACGGTCTGCGTTAACGTTAGCTACCCATTTGACAGGGTCTGAGGAAGGAGATAAGAGGCATGGCGACTAATCTCAAAGAGGTGGTAAAGCAGGTGCTGGACGAACTCGCTGAGGAAGAAGCAGTGGAAGTACTGGACTTCATAGATTACTTGCGCTGGCGGCGGGAGGAGATGGACCAGTCCTGGTTTTGGACCGAGGAGTGGCAAACCCGCTACCAGGAGGCCAAAGCGGACCTGGCAGAAGGACGGTATCGGGATTTCGATGATATTGAGGACTTGCTTGCCGAACTGAAGAGCCAGCCAGGGAAGTCAGGATGAAGGTCCGACGCACCGATCGCTTCAAGAAGGATTATCAGAAGTTGCCAGCGGACATTCAGCAGCGCGTGGATCAGAAACTGAGGTTCCTGCTCCGTGATCCTCGCCATCCTTCATTACGAGTCCACAAGGTACAGGGTGTGGAAGGGTTATGGGAATTCAGTGTGACGATGAACCACCGGGTGATCTTCGAGATTGAGGGTGAGTACTACCTGTTGCTCAGGGTTGGCCCTCACCGTATTGTGGACCGGATGTAATGGCCGCAGAAAACCCAGGTTCTACCCCCTCAGCAGGGAATCTGTGCCATACTTCGACGGACACGTTCGCTTCGCTCAGTGCATGGTTTACACTGAGCTTGTCGAAGTGCTCAGTACAGGCTTGCGGAAGGTCGAGCCTTGGGCGTGAACCCTTCGGGCTGAGCCCTCAGGGCGAAGCCTGGGGCCGGGTGAGACAGAAGTGCTCATGCTCGCTCTGGAGTTGCGTAAGGCTGTGGTTGTGCTGGATGCCTTTGCAGACTTCCTGGAAGCATTAGCCCAAGCAAGCTACACTGCGGAGCAAAGGTGAGCAGATGAGTTCTCCTCCGCACCTCCGCACCTCGGCTCCCCAGCACATCCTCGTGACCGGCTGCGCCGGCTTCATCGGCTGGAAGGTGACCGAGTTCCTGCTGGCCCCGTGAAATACTATTTCACACGGCTGGCCGACGGCCACACTGAGCAGGGGAGCACGGGGGTACGGGAGCAGGGGGCAGGGCATCGTCGTCACGTTCGCAAGGCTCAGTGCAGGCATCGGCGTGGACAATCTCAACGATGCCCCTTCGCCGGGCTCAGGACTTTGCTACGACGTGCGCCTCAAACACTGGCGGCTGGGCCAACTTGAAGGCAAACCCGGCTCTGAGTTCCACCGGCTGGACATCACGAACCAAAAGGAACTGAGGGAACTGTGGGAACTCGAGGGGCAGAGGGGCAGGGGAGCAAGGGAGCGCTCCTTTTGGTGCGGTAATAAACCTGGCGGCCAGGGCGGGTGTGCGCCAGTCCGTGGAGAACCCCAGGGTCTACTTCGAGACCAACGTGACCGGCACGCTGAACCCTTGGACAGCCCTTCGATAGGCTCAGGGCAGGCTCCTTCGACTGCGCTCAGGGCAGGCTTTGGCGCCGCGTCACTGGAACACAAGCGGGTGGTGAAGTGACCCCTGTGCCCCACAAACGGCGAGACCGGCAGCCACGAATTCCACAAATTCCACGAAAAATAAAAAAGCCAATTCGTGGAATTCGTGGCCACCATCCCATCACCGATGAACACTATGCCACCACCTACGCT
>DOUV01000273.1 GCA_003520455.1 Chloroflexota bacterium
CAAGCGAAAAGGCGCGACAGCGGCCGACCTGGTTTTGATCGAGAACGAGCTGGTCACGGCCCATATCAGGCTGCGGGAGACCGACACGCTCCGAAGTGCCAAAGAGGTCCGGCTTGGATTACGGGTGTTTTTCGACAAACGATCGGCCACCAGTTCCACGTCGGACCTGTCCAAGGAATCGCTTGCGAAATTGGTCGAGGATACGGCCGTTCTGGCCAAGGCGACCGCCCACGATGACTGTTCGGGTTTGCCTGCGGCAGAGGAGTGCGCCACAAGCGTCCCGGATCTGCATCTGTACGATCCTGAGGGCGAGACCCTTACTGTGAAGGACCAGCTTGAACGGTCTAAAGCAGCCGAGGAGGCGGCCCTGTCCTACGACAGCAGGATCACCAACTCCGAGGGGGCGGAGTTCAGCAGCAACCTCTATCGGATCATCTACGGCAGCAGCCAAGGTTTTATGGGCCAGTATCGCAGCTCGACCTTCGGTCTGGCGGTAGCACCCATCGCCTCGGCCGAGGACGGCATGCAGCGCGATCACTGGTATTCGCGCGCCAGACGCCTGAGCGCCCTGGAGTCGCCCGAAGCGATCGGTCGGCGTGCGGCCGAGCGAGCCCTCAAACGCCTCGGTGCGCGCAAGATCAAGACCCAGGAGGTCCCCGTGATCTTTGACTCGGAAACCGCCTCCAACCTGATGCGTCTGCTCTGCGGCGCGCTCAGCGGCTCGGCGCTCTACCGAGGGGCGTCGTTTCTGGTCGGCAAGCTGGGGGAACGGATCGCATCTGAGGCCGTTACGGTCTACGATGACGGGACCTTACCCGGTCACCTGGGCTCGAAACCATTCGATGGCGAGGGGCTGCCGACCCGCCGCAATATGATTGTCGAAGACGGTGTCCTGCGCAGCTACCTCCTTGACAGCTACTCCGCCCGCAAGCTGGGGATGAAGTCAACCGGCAACGCAAGCCGGGGCGCCGGCGATCTGCCGACGGCCTGGCCGACCAACTTTTATCTGCAGGCCGGGCCAAACGAGCCGTCCGAGATCATCCGTTCGGTGGACGCCGGGCTGTACGTCACCGAACTGATCGGCTTCGGCGTGAACCTGGTGACCGGCGACTACTCGCAGGGCGCGGTAGGGTTCTGGATCGAGAAGGGCGAGCTGGCCTATCCGGTGCATGAGATTACCATTGCGGGTAACCTGAAGGAGATGCTGTCGGGGATCGAGATGGTGGGGAGTGACTTGAGCTTCCGCCAGAGCGTCGTCGCCCCGACCCTGAAGATCGGCCGCATGACCGTCGCAGGGCATTGAGACCACCGTCTTGATTCGGGGCGTACTTCCCTCGACGTTGTCCGCGTCATTGCGAGGCGAAGCCGAAGCAATCTCACAGTCCTTCAGGACAACGACGGTGAGGTTGCCGCGCTCCCTCCGGTCGCTCGCAATGACAACGCCTTGGGGTGGAAGTTGTCATACGGACTTTCATGCCCGTGATCAGCGCGCTTGCCGTTGCTGCCGGATCCTGATAGGCTCGCAGTACGCAATGAGGATGAAGACATGACCGTCCACGTGAAGTTCACCTATGACGACTACCTGCTGTTTCCCGATGACGGCAGACGTCACGAACTGATCGATGGAGAACACTACATGACCCCATCGCCATCAGAAAGACACCAACGCATTTCGTTCAACATCACCCACCACATCGCTACACACCTCGACGAGCGCCCTCTGGGTCGACTTTACGCTGCCCCGTTCGACGTCGTGCTCTCCAAGACCGACGTTGTCCAGCCCGACCTTCTCTTCGTGTCGTCGGCCAGGTCGTCCATTCTCACCGCCCAAAATGTTCAAGGCGCCCCCGACCTCATCGTAGAAATCCTCTCTGAAACCACTCGAAAAACCGACGAAATCGTCAAGCGAAAGCTCTACGAACGCTTCGGCGTGCAAGAATACTGGATCGTCGACCCTGAGCTGGAGACCATCAAGGTCTACCGCACCACCGGCCAGGGCTACCAGCGGGTCGCCGAACTCAGCTGCGAGACGGGCGACACCCTCACCACGCCCCTCTTACCGGATTTGACACTGCCGCTCTCCAAGATCTTCGAATAGGGCAGCGGTTCTCTATAGCCTCTTCCCCTCCAGTGCCGGCTACCGACAATAGGACTAGAGCTACGTGAGACTCCTACACGATTATCAGGGAGTACCGATCAGATTAACAGATGAGCGCCTCAATCACATTCTGGAGCATCCCGAGATGGTCGGGCTTGAGGGCGTCATCGGCGAGACTTTGTCACAACCAGAAACGGTGCTTGGGTCAATCAGTGATCCGGACGCGCACCTCTATTATCGCTTGTACACCGCAACCCTTGTCGGAGAAAAGTATCTCTGTGTTGTGGTAAAATTCGGGCAAGAGGATGCGTTTGTAGTTACGGCCTAGTTGACTGACAAAATAAAGACGGGACTATTGCTGTGGTCAAAGACAAAGTGAAGATTTGGTACGACCCCGAGGCGGATTACCTGGAAGTGATTTTTGATCAGAAGCCCGGTTACTTTCGGGAGACCGGAAGCGACCAGGTGATGGAAAAGGTGGATGATCAGGGTAACATCCTCGGATTCTCGGTGCTCAAGGTGAGCGCTCTCAAGAAAGCCCCACTGGAAGTCGCCCTCTGACGTCCATCCCCCCGCTCCGCCTTCCAGTTCGTCGCGATGGACCCTCGCGCCCAGCCTCTTGAAGCCACAAGCGCGGAACATCTTGAGCCACTCCCAAAGCCACTTCACGAAATGGCTGCACTTTGTTTTCAGGTTTCGTTTGCCCCTTATAGGTCCTGGTATGAGCCGGGAGGCGCTCCTGGCTCGCTCGACCCCGGCGAGAGGAGCGACTGCAAGGCGGAAAGCCGTTGACGGACATCCTCCGAATACGGCTCTTTCTTTTTTGAGAGCCATTCGTAGATCGCAGTCGCGTCAATGGCCGCCTTGAGATCTTCGAGCATCCCCTGGGGACTGACCTGCCACAGCCCCTGACCCACCTTACGTCCGGCAACGCAGAAGTTAGCGTATAGGAACCGAGCCGTTCGCAGCAGTCTGTTCCAGTCCTCCACAGAACTTACCGCCTGCATCTCAGAGTGAAGCGGGAGAGAGTTGATAATCTCCTGGATAGTGTGACCTTCCCCCGGTTTCCTGGACACCCAGAAAAGCTTCAGGGTATCCTGGAGCGGGGAGGTGACACATGGGTGAGGCTCGTCGCACGCACACGAGAGCATTCAAGATCGAGGCTGTCCGCCTCATCACCGAGAGAGGACTCGGCGTGACCCAGGCCGCGCGAGACCTCGGGATCCACCCGACGCTGCTGACACGCTGGAAGCGGGAGCTGAGCCGGGACGACACGCATGCCTTTCCGGGCAAGGGGCGGCTCAAGCCGCTGGAGGAGGAGGTGCGCCGACTGCGCCGCGAGAATCTCGTGCTGAAACAGGAGCGCGAGATTCTAAAAAAAGCGGCGGCCTTCTTCGCCACGCAGTCCCGATGAGGTACCGGTTCATTCACCAACACCGCTGGCGGTTCCCCGTGGGCAGGATGTGCGCGCTGCTGGCGGTCTCTCGCAGCGGGTATTACGGGTGGCGGAGAAGGCCAGAGAGCGAGCGGGATCGGCAGAACCGGCGACGGCTGGTCGAGATTCGGACGGTGCAGCAGACCACTCGCGGGGTGTACGGCAGCCCGCGCGTCCATGCGGAGTTGCGCGCCCGCGGGCACCGCTGCGGGCGGCACCGGGTGGCCCGGCTGATGCAACAGGAGGGCCTCAGAGCGCGGCAGCGGCGGGCCTTCAAGCGAACCACGACCTCGTCGCACCGGCTGCCGGTGGCTCCCAATCTCTTGCAGCGGCGATTCCAGGCGAGCCGGCCGAACGAGACGTGGGTGGCAGACATCACGTTCATCCCGACACGAGAGGGCTGGCTGTACCTGGCGGGGCTCGTTGACGTGTGCTCGCGGATGATCGTGGGTTGGGGCCTGAGCGACCGGCTGACGAGGCCGCTCGTCATGGACGCATTGGAGATGGCCCTCGGCCGGCGCCGGCCGCCACGGGACCTCCTCCATCACTCGGACCGGGGCAGCCAGTACGCGAGCCAGGAGTACCAGGCGCTGTTGCACCGACACAGCATCCGGGCCAGCATGAGCCGGACCGGGGACTGCTGGGACAACGCCCTGATGGAGAGTGCGTTCGGGCGGCTCAAGAGCGAGCTGGTGCACCTGACCGACTTCGCCACGCGGGCGCAGGCCCGAGCGGAGGTCTTCGACTACATTGAGGTGTTCTATAACCGTCAACGGCGGCACTCCTCGCTGGGCTACCTGAGTCCGGCTGCGTTCGAGGCTTCCGTTGCTTAACTCAGTGTCCGCGCT
>DOUV01001074.1:0-803 GCA_003520455.1 Chloroflexota bacterium
GCTGCGGTGCTCGAGGGGCCGCGCCGGCCGCGCGAGTTGCCCGCTCAGTTGATCGAGCCGCGCGCCGGGCAACTCGCCTGGCTGCTGGACGAGGCGGCGGCGGCCCGGCTGAGCCATCGCCGATGAGCGATACGGCCCGCGTCTATCGCCTCTGGGCACCCATCTACGATCTGGTCATAGCTCCGTTGTTCGGCCGCCTGCGAGGCCGGTCGCTCCGCGCCCTGGCGCTTCAAGCGGGTGAGTGCCTGCTCCTCCCCGGCGTCGGCACCGGCCTCGATCTGCCGCTCGTTCCACCTGGCGTCGCGGTCGTTGGCTACGACCGCTCGCCGGCGATGTTGGTACGGGCGATTGCCCGGCCGGAGGCCCGTGGTGCGCTCCTCTTCCTGGCTGAGGCTGGAGCGCCGGGCCTCGCACCGGCCAGCGTCGATGCTGTGGGCTTCAATCTGATCCTCGCGGTTGCTCCGGACGGGGCTGCGGCGTTTCAGGCCGCCTGGCGGGCGCTTCGACCGGGTGGCCGGGCCGTGATCTTCGACAAGTTCCTCCTCGAGGGGCAGGTCGCCGGTCCACTGCGCCGGGCGGCCGGTCGCGTGGTGCGCCTGCTCGCCACCGACATCAACCGCCGGCTCAGCGATATTCTGGCCGGGACCCCCGACGTCATCGTCCTGCGCGATACTCCCGTCGCCCTCGCCGGCTTCTTTCGGCTCATCGAACTGCGCAAGGCGGTGTAAACTTCACCATCGCGCTTCATTCACCGCCTCGTGTCGCCGCAGACCCTGTCGTGGATGATGTGTTCATATTTCTGT
>DOUV01001074.1:917-1984 GCA_003520455.1 Chloroflexota bacterium
CGCGCTGAAGCGCGCACTCCAAACCAGCGCCGGCGACTTGTACCAATTCACCAACAGGATCAATGAGATCCGCTATCCTGTCGTGTTGCGCCTGGCCACCCGGTAGGGCGCCCTGCGTAACGCCGGTCGCAGAGTTTCCCCCCATCGTGGTTGTACTGGCTGCGGGCACCCGTCAGGCGCAGGAGACGAGGGAGAGTCGTAGCATCTCCGCCGGTTGGCTCTGATCCTCGATTCGATCATCACCCCTCGCCTTCCGCGGTGGCGGGGATGCTCGCGCCGCGGCGCGCTTCGACCTGGCGTATCTCTCGCTCGAGGAAGTAGTTGAGAAGCGTGCGCAGGAGGACGATCGCGGCGAGATTGAGGATGTTCTGGCGACTGGGGGCGACAGCAGTCCGCAGGATGTCGCTGGCGACGGTGAATTCGAGGCCGAGGGCCAGGGCCCGGCCCAGCGCCAGGCGGATCGCCTCGGTCGATTCGACACGCTCGGGCTGGGGTGAGGCCAACCGCTGGACGTAGGCCCAGATGCTCCGCAGCACGGCAACGCCGATGACCACACCTGCCGCGATCTCGGCTCCCGCAGCCAGGTAGCCAACAAGGAGCTTGAGCCAGGGCTCGAGCGGGCTGATCGAAGTGGTCTCGCCGCCCGCCGGGCCGGCGTTCAGGCTGAGGAGAAGGCCGAGGCCCAGAATCAGGGCCAACGGCAACAGGAATGTTGTCCAGGACTCACGCCCCGGTTCATGCTCCACGGGGTGCCTCCCTCGTGCCAGAGCGGTGTCCCGGTCCTTGAGCATGAAGCGGGCCAGGCGGTGGAGCGACTCCAAAATAGTGACCGGCTCCCCGGGCAACGGGTAATTGGCCGCCCAGGTGCAAGTTTCCAATTGAACCTGATCATCGCTGTCCGGAGCCAGGCGGGCAGCCGGGCGGTTAAAACCGCGGCTGGGGGTCGGCAGCCGGGCGTCGGCCGTAGGCCGACGATGAGGAGCAACCGAGCCGGCAGTTGCCTGGCCGGCCAGGACAGGGAAATGATGGCTGGGGGCCACTGGTCGGGCGTGCCCGGAGGGGCACGC
>DOUV01001074.1:2026-2554 GCA_003520455.1 Chloroflexota bacterium
TTGGTCAGATTCAGTTGGAAAGGTGCACATGGGCGGGGGGATCTGCCGGCGGTCTTGCCTCGCACGCCCGGCTATGGTGCTGTCCTGCCCTCGCGCCGTCGAACTTGACGGATGCCAATCCCTGGCGACACTTGCCAGCGGGATCCCGATTCGTCTTGCTCCAGCATGATCATTGCCTTCCTCATGAGTTCACCCAACCGGTCGATCACGCGCTCGCTGCGGCCCTGGCTGGGGTCAGGGCCGGCAGTACTGATCCTCATCCTCGCACCGCTCACCTTCGCGACGAGCGTAGCCCTCTGGCCGCGGCTAGTGGCGCTGCTGCTCCTCGCCTGGGCGCTGCCGGGCGTGCTCCTGCTGGCCCTCTGGCGCGTGCCGGCATTGGACACCATCACCGCCGGCCTCCTCGCGGCCGGGTTGGGATGGTGTTGGCTCCTGCTGGTCGCACTGCTGGTTCACTGGGTGCCGGGACCGATTGGACTCTGGCCATTGGTCGCGGCCTATGAGCTCGGCGCGGCAGCGTTGCTGCTG
>DOUV01000298.1 GCA_003520455.1 Chloroflexota bacterium
GCCGAGCGGCAGGCGCCGAAAGAGCACCTGGGCCGCTATCCCCCGCCCGGCATCGCAGCCCACCGTGAAACGTCGCGGCTGCCAGCCCCACTGCGCCTTGAACTCGCCCCACGGCGCCGTCTGCAACAAGTGCCCGTACGGATGGCCGGCCACCAACGCCTCCCACGCTGCGATGGTTGGATCCACACTGACGTCGAAACCGCTGATGACGGCCTCCTTCATAGTCTCGTTGGAGGACTAACCGGTGTTGCGGAGCCCGGCTGCAATACCGTTGACACTCAGGAGGATCAAGTCGCTGATTTCATCGGTAGATGCTTCCGGGCCGGCCGCACGGAGCCGGTGCATCATCGCGACCTGAATGTAGTTGAGCGGGTCCACATACGGGTTGCGGAGCCGAATCGAGCGCTGCAACCAGGGCTCATTATCCAGAAGATCAGACTGGCCGGTGATCGCCAGAATGGCTTGTTCGGTGCGCTCGAACTCCGCGCAGAGGCGGGGGAAGATGGCCTGGCGTGTCTCCGGCGTCGCCAGGCCGGCATACGTGGCTGCAATCGCCATATCAGCCTTGCGCATCGACATCTGAGCGTTGTCGATCGTCGAGCAGAAAAAGGGCCAGGCCCGATACATCTCTTGCAGCATCGTGAGGGACTCCGGATGATCCGCCGTCCATTCGGTCAACGCCGTGCCGAGCCCGTACCAACCGGGCAGGACGACTCGGCTCTGCGTCCACGCGAAGACCCACGGGATCGCTCGCAAGTCGGCGATCCCGGTGGTTGCCTTCCGTTTCGCCGGGCGGCTGCCGATATTCAACCGCTCGATCTCGTCAATTGGCGTTGCTTCGCGGAAATAGCGCAGCATCGCCGGGTTGTTGTGGACCAGGTCCCGGTAGCTGGTCTCAGCGACTGCTGAAAGCTGCTCCATCGCCGCCTGCCAGTCGGCAATCTGCACTGGCACAACCGGGGGACGGCGCCCGGTGGTGAGAAGCACTGCGCTGATAATCTGCTCGAGGTGGCGGTGAGCGATCTCGGGGTTCGAGTAACGTTCGGTGATGGCCTCGCCCTGCTCGGTGAGCTTGATGCGGCCGCGTACCGACTCAGGGGGTTGTGCCAAAATCGCCCGGTTGGTCGGGCCACCCCCACGACCGATGCTACCCCCACGGCCATGAAAGAGGGTGAGGGTGACCCCGAAACGATCGCAGACCGCGGCCAGAGCACGCTGAGCCCGGAACAGCTCCCAACTCGCGGTGAGATAGCCCCCGTCCTTGTTCGAGTCGCTGTAGCCGATCATGATCTGCTGGTGCCAGCCGCGCTGCGCCAGATGCTGGCGGTAGGCCTCGCCCGAGAAGAGGGCCTCCATGATCCCCGGGGCCGCGTGCAGGTCCTCGATGGTTTCAAAGAGCGGAACGATATCGACTGCTCCGACCAGCCCCGCGTCTTTGGCGAGTAACTGAACCCCCAGTACATCACTGGCACCTGTGGTCATGCTGATGATGTAGCTCTGAATCGCTCGTGGCCCGATGCGCTCGTGGGCCCGGCGGATCAGCCGGAAGAGCTCGATCGTCTCGTTGGTCGCCTCACTCAAATCGAGCCGCGCTGGGGCCAGCGGGCGCGGGTTGAGCAGCTCGCGCGTCATCAGCTCGACCTTGCGCGATTCGGGCCACGCGGCATAGTGCTCGGCGATCTTGTAGCGGCGGAATAGTTCCTGAAGGGCCTCTGTGTGGCGCGCGGCGTGCTGGCGAATGTCGAGGGTCGCGAGGTGGAAGCCGAAGATCTCGGCCTGGCGGATCAGGGTCGCCACGCGCCCCTCCGCCAACACCTCGCCCCTGTGGGCCCGCAAACTGTCCTGGATCAGACGGAGGTCCGCCAGAAACTCCTCAATCCGCTCGTACGTGTTGGGGATCGGCAGGTGATCGGCGCGCCAGGGGCGTTGGTTTGCTTCCAGCGTCGCCGCCAACTTGCGGTAGATGTAGGCCATCTTCTGGCGATAGGGTTGAAGCGGATAGCGCAACTGGACGCGCTTCGTATCCTCCGGGAAGGCCTCTGCATCGGCCGCAATACTCGCCCGCAACGCCTCCGAGATCCCCAGCCGCTCGGCCATCGAGAGCAGCCCGTGCATGCGATCAATCCCACGCTGGTAGAGACGGAGGGCCAGAGCCTTCTGCTCGCGCAGGGTCTCTTCGGTCACCCCGAGCGTGACGAACGGGTTGCCATCCCGGTCGCCACCCATCCAGGAACCAAACCGCAGGAAGGGCGGGATCTCGAACGGCTCGCTTGGGTAGCTCTGCGCCAGTGCCGCACCGAGTTCCGCGTACATCTTCGGAGCCAGGTCGAAGAGCGTGGTCTCAAAGTAGTAGAGCCCATTGCGCACCTCATCGAGCACCGTTGGCCGGCGCGGGCGGGTCTCGTCGGTTTGCCAGAGGGAAACGATCTCCTCCCGAACGAAGGTGAGCAGGTCGGCTTCCTCGCCCGGCAATAACTCGTGCAGATCCAGCTCGTAGAGCGCCTCGCTGATGCGGCGCAGCTTGGTCAGGACGGTGCGGCGCTTGGCCTCTGTCGGGTGAGCGGTGAAGACCGGCATGATGCAGAGGCTCTGCAGCAACGAGCGCACGTCGTCGGCACTCAGCCCTTCCTCCTTGAGCCGCTCGACAGCCGCCGCGATCATCTCATCCATCGGTTTGCCGCGAGCGTGCGCGGCGCGGCGGCGCTGCCGGAGCACGCGCACGCGCTGTTGCTCCTCCGCCAGGTTGACGAGCTGGAAGTAAGTCGCGAAGGCTTTGATGACCACTCGCGCCTGATCGGCCGGCAAATCAGCCAGAAGCGCCAGCAGCCGCTCGCTCGCCCCCTCATCGCCAGCGCGGCCAAGCTTGGCGAGCCCCCGAATCTCTTCGACGAGGTCAAAGAGCTGGCGTCCTTCTTGTTCAACGATGGTCTGTCCAAGAAGATCGCCGAGAAGGTGAATTTGCTCGCTCAGTGCCTCTCGCAATCCTGCCATTCAACGCCTCTCTCGACCCAACAGCCCGACGCACCGGAGCACCATGAAAGCGGGCCAGGCACCGTCACATTGAAACAGCTTGCGAAGGTAATCTTACTGCAGCGACGCTGGGCGTCAACCGCTCGAGAGGACAAGACGCTGTCTTGTCCTCCCCCCTTCTCCCACGGCCCGGAGTACCGTGAGCAAGACCTGGACGTCGAGGCTGCAATCCCCATTCAGGAGCCGGTGCCGGGCGACGAACGGGTCCGCGTGTACGCGTTGCCCGAGGCAGAGACTGTGGCCTCCGTGGTCCATCACGGTCCGTTCGCCACGCTCAACCAGGCCTACACGGCGCTGTTGCGCTGGATCGAGGCCAACGGCTCCCGCATCAGCGGTCCCAACCGAGAGATCTACCTCCACTACGAGCGCGGCGGTGACCAGAGCCGGCACGTGACCGAGATTCAGTTCCCGGTCGAGAAGGCCGGGCCGGCAAGGAAGGTCCCACCACCGACGACAAACCAAAAAGGACGCAAAGGCTCGGCAAAGAGATTCTTTGCATCTTTTGGTCTTTTTGCGATCCGATTCACATTCTCTTGCGTCATGGCTTCGTTTCAGCGGATACTGTCGGATCCACCGGGCGTTTCGCTGCAATCCGGCAGCGTCCTTACTCCCCGACGAGAACGAAGGTATTGCCGTCCTGATCCCCAAAGATAGCCTGCATCATGCCCCACGGCTGTCTCTCAGGCGGTTCGGTGAAGTGGACGCCTCGATCCCGCAGCGTCTCATAGGTCGCCTGGATATCGTCGGCCTCGAAGACGATCCCGGCAAACTGCCCAACCCGCTCCTCGCTCCAATCGCCATAGCCCTTCGCCAGAATCACGACCGTCTCGGCCCCCGGCGGCGCCACCTCAATCCAGCGATACTCCGGCCCAAACCGACTGTCGCTGAGCTTCTCGAAACCGAGCTTGTTCACGTAGAAATCGAGCGCCTTGTCCTGATCGCTCACGTAGACGGTGACAGATCGGACGCGAGTAATCATCACTTACCCTCCTTCTAAACTCCCAAGCGACTCTCCTATCATCTTAGTCCCGCACCTTATCTCCCGCCAACCCACCGGAGCTGGCCCGCGCCGGCTGGTACCATCGTGATTTTGCACTCCCGCCTGTCGGTGCTATACTCTAATCCCGGCGTGCGCCACAAGTTGCGCGCCGGATTCTTATGCCTGGAGTACACCCTTGCCCGCCACCGGTTCTTGCCACGCGCCCCTGCGCACGGCGCGTGATGGATGCGTTCTTTGGCCCATCGCTCCCGATGGGCTTTTTTTTGCCCGCTGATCGGAGATACCATGCGTGTGGACCTCGCCTTCCCAATCAAAACCTACGACATCGATTTCGCCGGTCACGTGAGCAACATCACCTACATCCGCTGGCTGGAAGACCTCCGGCTGGAGATCCTGCGCCGCTCCTTGCCGCTCGGAACGCTCATGGCCCGCAGTCAGACCCCAATCCTGCTGCGGACCGAGATTGACTACCTGGCGCAGGCCCGCCTCCCCCAAACAGTGACGGGGCAGATGTGGGTCAGTGCTTCCAGCCGGGCCCGCGCTACGCTCACCGCCGAATTCACCATCGCCGAGACCGGCGAGCTCTCCGCCCGGGCACACCAGGTCATCTGCCTCGTCGATACCCGGCGCGGCCGCCCCATCGCCCTGCCCGAAGAACTGCAGCAGGCCATGGGGGAGGACTGGTAATGGTCCAGGCGTCTGCCGGCAAAGTCTCAACCGAGAAACTCGGGGGAATTCGGGGGAACTCGGGGTCGAAGAGCCCCCTCAGGGGCTGCCCGAGCGTCCACCTCGACGCAACGGGATGCCCCTCAGGATGCCCCGACAGGAGGGAACTCGGCAGACTCCCAGGGCGAACGCCGGGTTCCAGCCCCACCCGGGAGGATCATACTTCCTGATGGCTCACTCGCGACTCAGCCCTCAACACTCAAAACTCCGCCTCCCCGGCCTGGCCGATGTCCACGTCCACCTGCGTGAGCCGGGCGGCGAGCACAAGGAGACCTTCGCCACCGGCACCGCCGCGGCCCTGGCCGGCGGTGTCACCACCGTGCTGGCGATGCCTAACACCACGCCCCCCCTCGCCACTGCCGAGACCTTCGCCCTGGCCTGGGCCCGGGCCCAAGCCGGCGCCCGCAGCGACTGGGGGATCTTCCTGGGCGGGACCGACGCCAACGCCGGTGCCCTCGCTCCCGCTCTCCAGGCCCAGGCCGCTGGGCTCAAGCTCTACGTCAACGATACCTTCGGCCAGTTGCGAATCGACTCGCTCTCGACGCTGCTGCGCCACTTCGCAAGCTGGCAGGGCCCCGGTCCCATCGTCTGTCACGCCGAGAGGCTGATGGTGCCGGCTGTGATCGCGCTCGCTGCCCAGTTCGGGCAGCGGCTCCACATCGCCCATGTGAGCCGCGCGGACGAGTTGGCCGTGATCCGTGCAGCCAAAACCCGCGGATTACCCGTGAGCTGCGAGGTTACCCCACACCACCTCTGGCTGACCGAGGAGGATTTGCTCCGTCTCGGGCCG